>CAMORQ010000016.1 GCA_946623915.1 uncultured Coriobacteriaceae bacterium
CGCCTACAATGCGCGGTTATACCTCGACCGGTTCTTCGCGTGTGTCTACCGCCAGACGTATGCGGGGTTTCGCATCGTGTTTGTCGATGATTGTTCGACCGACGGCACCGCGGAGGTGGCCGATTGTCTTGCGCGCGATCTGGGGGAACGTTTCGTGTTGCTGAAAACGCCGAACCATGCGGGCTTGAGTGCGGCACGAAACGTCGGCATCGATTACGTGGCTGATCATCCGACGGAGTTCCTTACCTACCTCGACGCCGACGATTGGTTCGAAGAGGGCTATCTGGCCGACATGCACTCCGCCGCAATCGTGCATGGCACGGGGCTTGTCGTTGCAGGCATCGTCCGCAGCGACGGGGAAGGCCGCCGCGTGCTCGCGACCGAAATGGTTCGCTGCCCGAACCATCCTGTGCGCGATGCGAGCAGCTGTGTCGATCTGGCTTACCTGAATCCCTGCTCGTACGCGAAGCTGTTCCGATTCGCGCCGATATCTGACGTCCGCTTCCGGGACATAAAGCGCTCCGAGGACACGTGCTACCTGTTCGAGGCCCTTCCGCATCTGGGCAGCGTGGTATTCACGAACCGCGCGCTTTACCACTATTGCGTGCACGCCGGATCCTTGTCGAGCCAGGCGGGAGAGGCCGAGCTGCTTTCCATGCACAGGCATTTCGCTGACATGCTGCCCGCGTTCGCATGCGGCGACCGAGCACCCTACCGCGATTTGTTCGAGAGCCAGGTATTCATACGCAGCTCGATCGGCGGTGTCATGCGGCTTGCGCGGATGCGAAGGCAACGTGCCGCCGATCTTCTGCGCGACGAGCTCGCGTGGCTCGATGACGCAATGCCGACGTGGCGGGCAAACCCCTACCTGTCCTTCGGGAAACGAAAGGGCGCATCGGGCAAGGAACGTGCGGTGAAATTGTGTGCAGCGCTCTACCAGGCGCATGCCTTCGGGACGTTCATCGGCCTCTACGGGCTGTTCAGCAGTGTTTTCGGCCGAGAAGTGCGGTGGTAGTGTCATGGGCGATTGCACAGAGTGCTCCACCCCGACGGTGTCTGTCGTCATGCCGGCGTACAACACGTCGTCCACGATCGGAGAGGCTCTTTCTGCACTGGCTGCGCAGGATTTCGACGACTTCGAGGTTGTCGTCGTCGACGATGGGAGCACCGACGAAACCGCGCACATCGCATCCAGGTTCGCCAAAAACGATTTGCGCATACGCGTGCTGCGGCGCACCCACGCTGGAGCAGGCGCCGCGCGAAACGCTGGAATCGGGGAGGCGCGCGGGCGATACCTTCTGTTTTTGGACGCCGACGACCTATTCGAGCCGAATCTGATCTCGTCGCTCTGTGGACTGGCGGCTAACACGGGTGCGGACGTGGCTATGTGCAGCGCCGACCGCTTCGCCGTCGACGCGCAGCTCCCGACGGGTCCATGGGAAGCGCCTCGCTGGGAGCTTGGCGATGGGTGCTGGCAGGCGGGGCAGTTGGCAGGCAGGCTCTACCAGGCGACAACGGTCGTCGTGTGGAACAAGCTGTTCGATGCCGCATTCGTCAGCGAGCTTGGCCTGCGGTTTCAGAATCTGCCGCGGTTCAACGACGCATGCTTTACCATCTGCGCCCTGGCCCTTTCGCGCTCGATTGCGAAAACGCGCGACGTGCTGGTCCACTACCGGCAGCAGAGCGGCAGCCTTGTGGACGCGGCGCACGGGAACCCCCTTTGCGACTTATACGCCTTCGACGCCGCGCGCAGTGCGCTGTCGCAATGGGGTCTGCTCGGCTCCTTGCAGCGCAGCTTCGACACGCTGTGCGTGAACACGGTCGTGTGGCGGCTTCGCCAGTTCTCGCGTGTGTCGCCCGCTGCCACTGCGGAGCTGTTCAACGCCTATTTCGGCTTCTACGAACGAAAATGGGGCATCTCGGACAAGCGCTTTCCCCATCTTGCCTCTCTGCGCTACGCAATCGAACGCGACCTCATGAAGTATGCAGGTGCACAGGGCATCGTAGCGGCCAGTATGCTAGATGACCGCGATCGCGGATCGGCTCCCAACGCGGTTGCCGAGCTTGCGTTCGCCGGGCGTCTGGCGGCGTCTTGCGTGCCGTCTTTCAAGTAGAATGAACCTATGGATTCACTTGAAGCGAAAGACGGGCGGACTCGGATGCTGGACGCGGTGCGTGCCGTTCGGTTCGAAGAGTGGCTCTACTATGCCGCTTTCGCGCTGGCAGCGTTTACTACGCAGGTGGTCCGTATCACCTTCGACTCGGTCCTTTTCGTGCCCAAGGAAACGTTCGAACCTCTTGGGTATCTCATCTGTACGCTGCTGCTGTGCGCGAAACTGGTCATGGACCGCGAAGTGTCTTGGCGATATGTGCTGGCGCTGTGCATCCTCGGCGTTGGGGTGGCGTCGTTTGTCGTGGTCAAGGCATGGCGGTTCTCCCTGATTTTCCTGTTTGTCGCCGCGGGCAAGAACGTGCGCCTGAAGGCCCTCGCCGCAATCGCGCTGTCCGTGCAAGTGGTCTTGCTGGCCATCGCGCTGCCAAGCGCGTTACTCGGGCGCATCGAAAGCGTGACGGTGTGGCGCATGGTCGACGGGGCGTGGCGTCCGCGCCTGTCGTACGGATACTCGCATCCCAACATGCTCGGACAAGTGTTTTTGACCATCGCCTGCTCTTATGCGGTCCTGCGCTTCCCGCAGTTTCACGCGGCGGATGTCCTCGTGTACATCGCCGCAGGACTCGCTGCGGCGCTGCTCGTGGGCGCGCGCACTTCCACCGTGTGCATAGCGGTTGCAGGCGTGCTCGCGGCGTTGGCTCCGCATATCGTGCGCTCGCGCAGGCGCATGCGCCTTGCAAGTGCTGCCGCCCTCGTCGCTTTCATCGGATTGGCTGCGATTTCGTTGTTCATGATGGTCGCGTACAATCCCGACGTCGGCTGGATGAGCGCCGTCGACCGTGCGACGTCGACGCGCTTTTCCCTCGCGCACCGCTTCTACGAAGTGTTCCCGCCCCGTGCGTTCGGACGCGAGATCATGGCCGTCAAAACCGAAGAGATTCTGCAAACGGCTCCCGACAACGCGTATGCGCGTGCGGTGCTCAAGCAAGGTTTGGTGCCCGCCGTGGTGCTCGGAGCGCTTTGCCTGGCCGCTTTTGTCCATGCCGCGAGAAGTCGCACCTGGGATGCCTGCATGTTCGGGCTTTCGGTGTATGCGCTCGTCGGCGTCATGGAGATGTACGCTGTGAACTTCAGCTTGAACTACTTCCTCGTCGGGTGCGCGTTCGTGCTTTACGGGTGCTGGCCCTATGGGGTCGGCTCCGAAGGCGCGAAGCCTGCGTTGAAGGCGGGGGAGTCGTGACCGTGCGCGGCGACAACCGAGGCGAAGCGACCCTGGCCCGCAGGCTCAGTCCGCTTGGCGTATGGGCTCTGTCTTTGGGATGCATCATCGGATGGGGGTCGTTCATCATGCCCGGCACGATGTTCCTGCCGCATGCGGGACCTGCGGGGACGGCCATCGCCATGTTCGTCGCGGCGGCCGTGATGATCGTCATCGCGCGCAACTACAGCTACCTCATCGAAAAGCATCCGGTCGCCGGCGGGGAGTTCGCCTACATCCGGTCGTCTTTCGGCACGACGCACGCGTTCGCCTGTTCGTGGCTTCTGGGTTTGTGCTACTTGGCCCTCGTCGCGCAGAACGCCACGGCGCTTGCGCTCGTCGTCAGAAACCTTGTCGGCGGTGTGTTTCAGGTCGGGTTCCACTACACCTTCGCCGGATACGACGTGTATCTCGGAGAGCTGGCGTTGGCCCTTTGCGCTCTCGTGCTGTTTGCGGCGCTCAGCGTGCGCGGCGTCCGTTTCACGGGTGTGTTCCAGACGGTGCTCGTGTTGGCTATCGTGTGCGGAGTTGCTGTGGCTGCGGTTGCGGCCCTTGGCGCCTTGGGTCCGGCCGCCCTTGCGCCCCGGCCCGCATTCAACCCCGGCGTGGAGCCTGTTGCGGGCGTGCTCGCGGTGCTCGCCATCGCGCCGTTCGCTTTCGTGGGGTTCGACACCGTGCCACAGGCCGCGGAGGAATACCATTTCCCATCGAGCCGCACGCGGGTCCTGGTCGCGTCGTCCATCCTGTTCGGTGCGCTCGTCTACGTTGCGCTCACCGTCCTTGCGTCCTCGGTCGTTGCGCCGGGCTACGCCGACTGGCCCTCGTACGTGTCGCACCTTGCCGACGAGTCGGGTGTGCGCGCCCTGCCCACGTTCAACGCTGCCTACACGGTGGCGGGGCCTGCCGGTCTTGCCGTCCTTGCGGCTGCGGCGACGGGCGCCATCCTTTCGGGGATTGTCGGTTTCTACATGGCAACGAGCAGGCTGCTGTTCGCCCTCGGACGCGATGGGGTCCTGCCGAAATGGTTCTCGGCGGTTCATCCGCGTTTTCGCACGCCGCATCATGCGATCCTGTTCGTCCTCGCGGTGTCTGCCATCGCACCGTTTTTCGGTCGCAACGTGCTCGGATGGCTTGTCGACATGTCTTCGCTCGGCGCGGCCGTCGCGTATGGTTACACGTCCGCGGTGGCTCTTCGCAGCGCAGCGCGAGAAGGGCGACGCGCGATAGTTGCCACGGGTGCGCTGGGTGTGGCGTTTTCCGTCCTGTTCGCCGTTCTCCTGCTCGTACCCCTGCCTGGAATCGGTGCCAGCATGGGCTTCGAGTCGTACATCTGCCTTGCCGTTTGGGTGATGGTGGGTATCATCTTCTACATAACGCGGAACCGGCGCGGCGCAGACGGAGAAAGCGAGCGGCAGGCATGAACATAAAGGTAGTGAAACGCTTTGCACCGGCATTCGTGCAGAAAGCCTGGGACGATCATCGCAAAGAGGCGAGCTACCGGCGCATGAGTGCGCTTCAGCCTTCGGATTACGAATCCGCCCTGAAGAAATGGTACCGGCACCGTACTGGTCTCGAGCTGAATCTGGACGATCCGCGCACATTCGACGAGAAGATGCAATGGCTGAAACTCTACGATTCCACCCCGGAGAAAGGCCGCCTATCCGACAAGTACCTCGTGCGCGATTGGGTGGCCCAGCGTGCAGGCGAAGGCTGCCTGGTGCCTTTGCTTGGCGTATGGGATTCGCCCGAACAGATAGATTTCGACGCCTTGCCCGACCGTTTCGTGCTGAAAGCGACCCATGGGTGCGGTTGGAACATCGTGGTGGAGGACAAAGCGGCTCTCGACCGGTCGGAGACGGTGCGCCGCCTGGGCGCATGGTTGGAAACCGACTACGCGTTCGTCGACGGGCTCGAGCTGCAATACCGGTTTTGCGAACCGCGCATCATCGCCGAAGCGTACATGGAGAACACGCCGGGAGATCTGCATGACTACAAGTTCTTCTGCTTCGACGGGAAGGTCGCCTGCATCGGTTTTGTCCGCGGTAGGCTCTCCGTTTCCGAGGAAGCGTGCTTCGATCGCGACTGGAACAAACTGCCGTGCACGTATTACACGCATCCACGCATCGCAGGCGACGTGCCGCGTCCCGCCATGCTCGATGAGGCGGTTTCATTGGCCGAGACGCGCGCCGAAGGGTTCGCCCATGTGCGCGTCGATTTGTACTTGCCTGCCGACGGGACGGTGCGGTTCGGCGAGATGACGTTCACCACGTTAAGCGGCGTCAGTTTGTGGAAGCCCGCATCATACAACGACTATTTCGGCAGCCTGATCGACCTTGAGAGCTTGCCGGCATGGAAGGAGATGCACGGGTCCTGATGGAAAGCCGCACGGAGCGCACCAAACGCAACATCGTGTGGGGGATGGCCGGGCGCATCGTGGCCCTTCTGGGACCATTCGTCGTCCGCTCCCTGCTCGTCGCGCGCCTTGGGGCCGATTACCTGGGGCTTGCCAGCTTCTACACGTCGCTTCTGCAGGTGCTCAACCTTGCGGAGCTCGGCTTTTCCACAGCGGTGGCGTATGGCATGTACCGGCCGATAGCGGATGCGGACACCACCGAGGTCGCTCGCTACCTTGCGTACCTGAAGGGCGTATACCGCGTGGTCGGGGCGGGCATCATCGTTTTGGGAATGTGCCTTGCCCCTGCGCTCAGCGTTTTGGGGTCCGGCGCGGTTCCAACGGATGTGAATCTTCAACTGGCGTTCTTCCTGTACGTGGTCAACACTGCGGCCGGCTATTTCCTGTTCGCCCACAAGGCGACACTGCTCACGGCGCTGCAACGCAAGGACGTCGTGGACAAAGTGGGGTTAGCCGTAACGTCTGCACAGTTCGCGTTGCAAGCGGCGGTTCTTGTCGGCGCCCCGAGCTTCTACGCGTACGCGCTCGTGCTGCCTCTGTGCAGTATTGCGGGGAGCGTGGCCGTTTCGAAAGCGGCCGACCGGATGTATCCCGAATACGCAAACGCCAACCTCCGCGCTCTGCGGCTTTCTGCTGAAGATCGCGCTTCGATGCGCACGCGTGTGGCGGGCCTGGTCGTGCAGAAAGCGAGCATGGTCACGCGCGACTCGTTCGCGACCGTGGTCGTTTCCGCATTCGCCGGTCTTCTAGCCGTCGCGCGTTTCAGCAACTACCTCGTCGTCATAAGCGGCGTGTTGGGCATCCTTTCGGTGTTCGCGTCGTCCATGACGGCTGCGGTGGGAAACAGCGTCGCTCGCGAAAGCCGACAGAAGAACTACGGGGACCTGCGCGTGTTCGTCGGCCTCTATGCGTCGCTGTCCATCGTGTGCGCAGCGGTCCTTTTGGCCGTGTACCAACCGTTCATGGTTTTGTGGGTCGGGGAAGAAATGCTGGAGCCGTTCGGGTTCGCGGTGCTGATGGTTGCTTACTTCTACGTGCGAACGATGGGGGACATCCGGACCGTGTACGTCGACGCGACAGGCGTGTGGTGGGATCTTAGATGGCGCGCAGTGGCCGAAACGGCCGTGAACGTGGTGCTCGCGGTCGTGCTCGTGCGCGCTCTGTCCGAAACCGGCGCCGCCATCGCCCTCGTAGCCAGCTTGTTTTCGGTCAACTTCCTTTACGGGTCGCACTTGGTCTTCAAATTGTACTTCGGGAGCGGTCTTGCGCGCGGTTACTACGCGGACCATGCGTTGTACGCTGCCGTAGGGGTGGTCGTATGCGCCGTCACGTATGCGATAGCGTCTTTCGTGCCCGATGGAGGATGGCTTTTCCTGTGCGTGAAGCTGGTTGTGGCGGGTTGCGTATCTCTCGGATCAACTGCTCTGCTCCTTCTTCCCAACAAACGATTCGCCGCTGCTGTTGCGTTTGCCAAAAAAGCCCTCAGCCGAAAGGCATAATCCTAGTTAAATGCTATGTTATCGCAGGTGAGGCACGTAATGTGCATTGCGAAAAGTGTGACTTCGGCACTTTGTTATTCGGTATCGTTCTGCTACCATCTACGCGTGCGCATACGAAACGTTCGATGCGCTTGTTTGTGAATGGCGGCGGTTCCGCGGGGAGGAAACGCGGCTTTCCAGAACAAGGGGAGTGCTTGGGATGAAACAACACATTGCGATATCGGTTGCATGTGCATTGACGATTGCCATTCTAGGGGGCTGTGCCGCCTCGGATGGACAGACAGGGTCGGCTTCCGCCGAACCCCAATCGTCTTCAGTGGCGCAGCAGGCGTCTGCGTCCGCATCTTCGACGACCTCGAGCGAATCCGCTTCTTTGCCGGCTGCTAGCAGCGACGCGACCCCAGCCGCAAGCAGCGACGCGACGACGGTTGGCAGCAGTGATGCTGTCACGGCCGCAAGCAGCGACGCCGCACCTGCGGCTAGCAGCGACGCAGCCCGTGCAAGCAGCGACGCAGCGGGATCGGGAAGCAGCGATTCGGCATCGTCCGATGCGGCATCTTCGGACGGTTCGTCCGAGCCTGTGCTCAGCGGTCCTTCCGGTTTGACTGAAAACGGCGTCGCCATGCGCTACGTATCCGCCAAAGAGGCTCTCGCCGACATCGAGGCGGGCGACAAGACCAAACTGTTCGTCGATTTGCGCAAACCCGCCGATTACGAGGCAGGCCATATAAAGGGTGCGGTGAACGCGCCGCTCAACAAAGTGGTCGACAACAACAACTACGCCGACGGCGTGGCTAATCTGGCTGCGACGCTTACTCAGGTCACCGGCAACGAAGTCGGCGAAGGACGCGACGTCGTTCTCGTGTGCTATGCGGGTAAGAAATACGCGCAGGCTGGCACCGATATCCTCAACGCGCTCGGTGCCGACATGGACACGGTCTACACGCTCGAAGGCGGCATGACCGAATGGAACGACAAAGGCTATCCGGTCGTTAAATAGCAAGCGGCGCGATTGAGCGAACGATGCCCGCATTAGGACGACAGACCATCGATGCCCTCTCCGTTCTGTTTGCCAGAACGTCCGAGGAAGATTACGCATCCGCTATTCACGCATACGGCGAAGATGCCGCTTGCAATGCCCCCTGGGGCGATGGGGGACGTTTGCAGGCGCCTTCCTTTGAAGAGTACCGTCATTTCTTCAACCAGGTTCTCACTCCAGGCGTGCCCGGGTCCCTTCCTCCGGTCGAATCGCTCTACCGCGATTGGGGTGGCCATCGGGCCGGCCTGCAGCACGGACAGGGATTCTATCTTGGCCCCTCGGCGGCTCACGTAAGGCAGGTGTGCGAGCAGCTCGACATCAGCATTCCCACCGAATTCGATGCCATGCCAGATCACCTGATTATCCTTATCGAGCTGAATGAGTTTCTGTGCGAACATGCCCCTGTCGAACAAACTCGGGCGTTTGCGGACGAGCACTTTTCCTGGTTGCCGGTGTATCGAGGCGCCTTGGCATCGAGAATGGCCGAGCGAAACGACGATCAACTTGCGGTTGCATGTACATACTACGATGCCGTTCTGGGTTTCCTGGAAACGGTTCTGTTGCAGGGATACGACGCGTTCGAAGCGCAAACGAGGGCCCGAAGCGCATAAGGCGCTGCGGTGTCCGCGTCGCGCCACAGCAACGCGGTGAACGTAGAGGAGGTAGTGCTGCCATGAGCAGACAGATGACCAGAAGGGGCTTTCTGCGGGCGTCCGCCGCAAGCGCCGCTCTTGCCAGTGCGGGAGTCGCCGGCCTTTCGGGATGCAGTTCCGCACCTGCGGAAAGCGGTCCGAAGGAAACGAAGCGCGTGGCTACGCTGTGCAATGGGTGTTCGAACGAATGCGGGTTGTGGGTGAACGTGCGAGACGGCGTCGTCCACACGCTGGAAGGCAATCCCGACAACCCCAAATCGGGCGGCCGCATGTGCGGACGTGGGCACGGGTTCGCGCAGATGACGTATTCGGCAGACCGTCTGACGCAGCCGATGAAGCGCATGGAAAATGGCGATTTCGAGCCCATAAGCTGGGACGATGCCTATGCTGAAATCGCAGAAAAGCTTACTGGCATCATTGCCGAACACGGGCCGCAGGCTTTCGCGTTCATCCGTGACCCCCGTCCCAACATCAACTTCTACGGTCCTCGCTTCACCGCGGCGCTCGGTTCTGCGAACATCTACACACATGCGGCCGCATGCAATCTGTCGCTGCAAAGCGGTTACCGTCACACCATCGGCGGAGGTTTTTCGGCCGATTTGGCGAATGCCAAGATGGTCATGTTCATCGGGCGCAGCTACGCCGACGGCATCACGCCCGCCGATATGAAAACGTTCGCGAACGTCGCCGTAGAAGGCGATTGCAAGCTGGTCATCGTCGACCCGCGCTACAACAATTCCGCGCATATGGCAGACCAGTGGGTGCCCATTGTCCCCGGCACCGATCTCGCCTTCTTGCTGGCCATGTCGCACGTGCTCATCGAAGAGGAACTCTACGACAAGAAATTCGTGAAAGAGCACGTCTTGGGTTTCTACGCTTTCAAGAAGGAAGTGGAGCAGTTCACTCCCGAATGGGCGAGCGAGATTTGCGGCGTGGACGCGAAGACGATTGCCACGCTTGCCCGCGAGATGGCCGAAGCGGCGCCTGCCGCCGTGGTCGAGCCGTCTTGGCGCGCCGCGTTTGGATGCGCCCATGCGAATTCGTTCATGACCGCACGTGCGGTTGCCGCGTTCAACGCGCTTCTGGGCAACTACGGACAAGAAGGCGGCGCGCTTATCACCAGCTCGCCGAGCTTGGGGGCTCTCCCCGCGGACAAGTTCCCCACGCCGCCTGCCGCCCAGCACACGCGCGTGGGCAACGAAGAGTACCCGCTTGCCGTTCAGGGCTTCGGCACCAACCTCGCCGTGCTCAAGGCAGCCCTCGAAGGCTCCATGAAGGCCGTGTTCTTCTACCAGAGCAATGCCGCCAAGGGGTACGCGAATCCGGCCGTATGGGCTGAAGGCCTGGCCAACGTGGACCTTGTGGTCGACATCGATGTGCAAATGTCCGAAACGGCCATGCTCGCCGACTACGTGCTTCCCGAGTGCAGCTACCTCGAACGGCTCGAAGCCGTCTACCTGCTCGGAGGCAAGACGCACCAAGTTGCCATCCGCGACAAGGCCATCGACGTAATCCATCCCGAAACGCGTCCGGCCGACCAAATTTTCCGCGAGCTTTCGGCCGCATGCGGTGTGGGGCAGTACTTCGACTTCACGGCAGAGGAACTGGTCGAAGCCCAGCTTGGCACCATCGGTCTGACGATAGACGAACTGCGCGAGAAGGGCATCGTCGAGCTGCCGACGTCGGATTTCAAGTATGGCAAGGTTCCTACGTTCAACACGCCTTCGGGCAAAATAGAGCTGTTCAGCGTTACCATCGGACGCGCAGGCTTAAGCCCGGTGATTACCTGGGTGGACCGCAAGGTCCATCCGCAAGAAGGCGAATTCTACTTCGTGGGCGGTAAGCAATCCATTCAAAGCCACACGATGACCACGAGCATCGAAGCGCTCATGGATATTTCCAAGACCTACGATCTTGAACGCCTGTGGATGAACGCGGCCGATGCTGCGGCCTTGGGGATAGCCGAAGGCGACGAAGTCGAGATATCTTCTTCGGAATACACCGACACGGTCCATGTGCACGTGACCGAGCGTCTGATGCCGGGTGTCGTGTACGCTCCGACCCATTACGGCGGGTCGTCGCCCTACCTTACCCAAGGATACGAGTTCGGCATCTGCACGCCCAACTTCGTCCCCTTTGACATGGAGCCAGGCGTCGGATCGACCATGAGCCAGGAAGTGGCTGTGAAAATTCGGAAGGTAGGTGCGTAAAGCCATGGCGCGTTATGGAATGATGATTGACACGCGCAAGTGCGTCGGCTGCTTCGCCTGCCGCGTTGCGTGCCAAATGAAAAACACGCTCGGACCCAAAGAGGGATTCGTGCATTTCGAGTTCTTGGAAAGCGGGACCTATCCCGACGTTTCTTCCGAGGCCATCCCCATGCAGTGCATGCACTGTGCGGATGCGCCATGCGAAAAGGTGTGTCCTACAGGGGCCACCTACATCAACGAAGCCGGAGTGGTGCTCGTGGATGCGAACAAATGCATCGGGTGCAAATACTGCATGGTTGCATGCCCCTACAGCGTGCGCATGATTGAAGAGATCTCCGGCGTGGTGGAAAAGTGCCGCTTCTGCTGGGACGACGAAATGGGCGGGCCCAACAACCCGTCGTGCGTGGCGACCTGCATCGCCGACGCGCGCGTGTTCGGCGACCTTGATGACCCGAACTCCGACGTCGCTGTGGCCATCGCCGCCAACGACGCGCAGCCCATCGCGGGCGACTTGACCGAAGCCAAGATTTTCTACGTGAGGTGATGAAGATGGTATGGGGTCCCATGATTGCCGTGTACCTGTTCGTCGCAGGTGCAGCAGCAGGTTCATACTTGACGGCATCGCTTGTGAGTTTCAAATACCCAGGCGGGGTGTTCACGCGCAAAGCCGGGCGCATAATCGCTCCCATCCTGCTGGCCATCGGTTTGCTCATGCTGATGCTCGATGCGGAAGCGGGGTTGCGCAATCCGTTGCGCTTCCTCGGGCTTTTCGCCAATCCGCGCTCGGTCATGACCATAGGCACGTATATCATCAGCGTGTTCATGGTGGTGGCGTTAATCGTCGCGGTGCTCGAGCTGATGGGCAAGAACGTGCCGCGCGCGCTCGACATCGTGGGTGACATCGGCGCGATATGCCTGGCCGGCTACACCGGTTTCCTGCTGGGCGATTCGCTGGGTGTGCCGCTGTGGCACAACTCGGTGCTGCCGCCGCTGTTCATCGTGTCCGCGCTCACGAGCGGCATGGCCATCGTGTCGCTTATCGGCGCCGCTTTCGACTACGTCGAGTTCGAGAAGATGGGCGTGCTTCGTCCGATTCACATCGTGTTGGCAGTTCTCGAGATTCTGCTGATCGTAGCGCTGCTTGTCATTGCTTCCGGCAGGGGAGCTGCAGGTGCCGAATCGGTTGCGATGCTCACCACCGGCTCGCTGGCTCCGGCTTTCTGGATCGGGGTTGTGGGCATCGGGTTGGTTTTGCCGCTTGCCATCGACCTATTCAACATGCGCTCGACTAAGTCCGAGGCATCGGGCGAGGCGCTTGCGCAGACCGGCGTGGTCGTCGGCGGCTTCCTGCTGCGCTTCGTGGTCGTAAGCGCCGGTGTGATGATGGTGTTACTGTAATGTTACTATGTTTGCATCAATTTATGCATTCGTTTCTTGACACCAAGAAACGCAACAGTAAGATAAGGGCAAGAATAGGAAGGATGCCTAAGGAGGGAAGGGATGCCATCCTTCAAAATTCGAAGCTTTATCTATAAGGAAAGAACAAGTTGAAAGATTGGAGACCAGCAACAATGAAGAAAAAGTTTGCATTGATCATTTCGTTTGTGTTTGCCACCGGCCTGCTTGCCGGTTGCGCAAGTGGTGGCGGGACGTCTTCGTCGACGAGCGCTGACACTTCCGCATCGGCTTCCGCCTCTGTTTCGGCCGACGCTTCCGCGTCCGCTTCGGCTGACACGTCCGCTTCCGCTTCGTCCTCTGCCGATACGTCTGCTTCCGCTTCTGCTTCGGCATCCTCTTCTGCGTCCGCTTCCACTTCTTCGGACGCTTCTGCTTCTTCCAGCGCCGCAGGGGCCGGTGACGCCGATACGATTATCGGGGAAGCCGTTGCGAGCTATTGGACGAACTTCCCCGACGAGCCGAAGAACAACCAGCTTCCTGCTGAGGAAATCTTCAAGAAGATGGACGCTGGCGAGGACATCTACCTGCTCGACATCCGCGATGCCAAAGACTATGCCGAAGGGCATCTGAAGGGCGCCGTGAACATCCCCTACGCCGAGCTTGCCGCCAATCTGGAGGTCATCCCCGATGACAAGCCCCTCTGGATCAACTGCTATACCGGCCAGACTTCTTCTCAGGCGACCGTCCTGCTGACCGTTGCCGGCAAGGACGCCCACAACATTCAGAGCGGTTGGCTGCGCGGCATTTCGAAGACGGAAGGTTTCGAAAACTACATCGATACTGAAGAGGCGACCTTCGAGGGTTCCTATCCTGTTGATGATGCAGTCAAGGCTGCCATCGAAGAGTACTTCGCAAGCGCCGACAAGCCCTTCAACTTCAAGCCCGAGGATCTGAAGGCCGCTATCGAAGACGGCACTGCCGCCGACAAGTACTGCGTTCTTTCCGTCCGCTCCGCCGAGGACTATGCCAAGGGACACATTCCTGGTGCCATCAACGTCCCGTTCGGCAAGGGCATGATCGGACAGGTCCTGACGGACGTCGATCCTTCCAAGCAGATTATCGTGTACTGCTACACGGGCCAGACCGCTTCTCAGGTCGTTGCATCTCTGCGTCTTCTGGGTCTCGATGCCTGGAACCTCAACGGCGGTTGGGGCAAGGCCACCGAAGGCGACGTGGAAGGCTTCGGCTGGACCAAGGACGGCGAAGGCAACTATCCCGTCGAGGCTGCCTAATTACGTAGCGCAAACGCTATCCCTCCCAAACACGAAAGGCCGGGCAACATGCCCGGCCTTTTTTACTTGTTGTAGCCAAATTTGCAGGTTCGAACGCCGCTATGTGGAGCTGTTCGCCTGTTGCATGCAAAACAAGTTCATCAAAACGCATGAGATTGGGCTTTGTGACCACTATCTATATTCAGAATAATTGAATTATGATCGAAGCTGACGAAATGTATTCAGAATATCTAGGTGTATAACGTTTTTGGTTTACACTTCTAATCTGTTGTAATTATTCTAATGAATAGATAATGGTCACAAGGCCCAATCTCATACATTTTGGAGAAACCTATTTACACAGACGACTCGATCGGCCTGCATTCTGGCAA
>CAMORQ010000017.1 GCA_946623915.1 uncultured Coriobacteriaceae bacterium
GTATCAAATAAGTATCAGTTTTCATACAAAAGTTGAGAAATGTGAATGATATCCGTCACAAATATCCCTTATTTCCAAACTTTTGTATGAAAATGCGAATTAACGACACCCGCGAAGGTGGGTTCTGGGGGAACGGTTCGCAGCCGCTTGCTATCATCCACTACAATACAAGCACACGAATATGTAATCGCACGAAGACAAAGGAGTAGGCGTGGATCGTGACACACTTCTGAAGCTGGAGCAGTTGAACCAGCTGTCGTTGACCCCTCAAGAACAAGATGAAACGCTGGCGTTCTTTGCCGCGCGTGAAGCGGATTGGGAAGCGCTGGCCGAAATCGACACCGAAAACGTGGAGCGCATGGTGTACGTGCGCCCTATGGTGAATGTTCTGCGCGAAGACGTTGCCGCGCAACCGTTTTCTCGGGACAAGCTGCTAGCGCAGGCACCAGAATCCATGGACGGGTACTGGCAAGTGCCTCAGGTTCTCTAGGTTGGTGGTTGCTGTGAGTGAAAATACCCTGTTCATTGCTGAAAACCCGAATGGAAAACCAGCGGATGCTTCGCTTGTTGTCGGTTTGGGCGATCTTGTGCTGACGCCCGACATGCCCACTTCTGCCGGGTCGAAGATGCTAGCTGGATTCAAGAGCTTGTTCCCCGCCCGGGTCGCCGAGCGCCTGCAGGCAGCCGGCCATCACATCGCAGGCAAGGTAAACATTGGCGAGTTCGGCTTCGATTTCCTTGGCGAAACGTCCTGGTTCGGTCCGGTGACCAATGGGTCGGGTAGTTTGACCACTGCCGCCGCCCAACTGCTTGCTGCTACGTCCGTAGATGCCGTGGTGGGGCTGGACGTGAACGGCACTGAGGCCCGTGCAGCGGCGCTGGCCGGTCAGGTGCACGTGAAGCCCACGTATGGCTGCGTGTCTCGGTTCGGTACCGTGGCGATTGCCTGCTCTGGAGAGACCGTCGACATTACCGCTCGGTCGGCAGAAACGGCGCAACGCATACTGGACGCACTCGCCGGTCACGACGACGCGGACGGCACATCGCTTCCCGAAAGCGAATGCGCGCGGGTCACATCCGACGGGTTCGACCAGGCCGCCACAGCAGGCGAAGTTTTCGCCGCCCCCGTTGCGCATGTGAAGGTTGCGCGCGGCCTCGCGGACACCGCAGACGACGACACCAAGCGACTGCTGGATGCGGCTCTCGATGCTTTGCGTGCGGAAGGCGTTGCCGTGTCGGACACCGCTCCGGCTACCGACGAACTCCTGAAGGTCGCCAGCACCGCCTGGAACATCCTGATGTGCGCAGAGCTGTGCAACAACGTGAACCGTTTCGAGGGCATGAAGTACGGCTATCAGGCGGAAAAATGCCAGAGCATCGACGAGCTCTATACTAGGTCCCGCACTGAAGCCTTCGGCGCGTTAACCAAGACCGCCATCCTGTACGGCTCCGAGGTGCTTGCCGCAGACAACTACGATCGCTGCTACGACAAGGCGCTGCGCATCCGTCGCCTCGTGTCGGATGCGATTGCAAACGAACTGGCGGGCAGTGCCACGTCGGGCGAAGCCGCTGGCCAAACCGCAATCATACTTCCCGCGTGCGCCAAGCGCTCGTACAGCTGTGACGACGTGGAGGCAAATCCCTATCTGGTGTTCGACGAGAACCGCTTCACCGCTCCCGCCGCCATAAGCGGTTTGCCTGCTGTTGTCGCAGGAGGCGTGCAGGTGATTGGCGCGCCGTTTTCAGATGTTGCCTTGCTGCGCTTGGGCGATGTCCTCGCTTCTGCTGTTTCCGCCGGAAAGGAGGCGTAACGCATGACTGCTTACGAAACCGTTATCGGCCTTGAGGTCCACGTGGAGCTGGCCACCAAGTCCAAGATCTTCTGTTCCTGCGAAAACGGCAGCGACGCCGAACCCAATACGCACGTGTGCCCCGCCTGCTGCGGTATGCCCGGCATGCTGCCTGTAGCGAACCGTCAGGTCGTAAACCTGGGAATGACCGCGGGCATGATGCTGAACTGCGACATCAACCGCACGACCACCTTCGACAAGAAGAGCTACTACTACCCCGATCTGCCAGCATCCTACCAGACCACCCAATGGTTCGCGCCCGTCGCCGTGAACGGCTGTGTGACCATCGACACGCCAAACGGCCCCAAGGACATCCGCATCAAGCAGATTCACATGGAAGAGGACGCGGGCAAGCTGGTTCACGACAACCTCACCTTCACCACGCTCGTGGACTTCAACCGCACGAGCGTGCCTTTGATCGAGATCGTCAGTCAGCCGGATTTGCGCAACGCCGACGAAGTGGAAGCGTATTTGGAGCGCCTGCGGACTTTGCTGCGATTCGCGAAGGTATCGAGTGCCCGCATGGAGAAGGGCACGATGCGCGCCGACGTGAACCTGTCGGTGCGACCGGCGGGAAGCGACGAGCTGGGCGTTCGCACGGAAATGAAGAACATGGCCTCCATCGCGGCCATCAGGCGGGCCATCGAATACGAAACGGCGCGCCATATAGATGCCATCGAAAACGGCACCGAAGAGCTGGTGCAGGAAACACGCGGATGGAACGACGACGCCGGACAATCGTTTTCCATGCGAACCAAAGAAACCGCTGGCGACTACCGGTACTTCCCCGATCCCAACATTATGCCCGTGGTCATCGACGACGAGTGGTACGACCGCATCCGTGCGAGCTTGCCGGAGCTGCCTGAAGCGAAGCGGGAGCGCTACATGACCGAAGTCGGTTTGTCCGACTACGATGCTGACATGCTTGTGCAAAGCCGTGCGTTCTGCGATTGCTTCGAAGGTGCCGTGGAGGCCGGGGCTGCGCCCAAAGACGCGGCGAATTGGATTATCACCAACTGCGCAGGCGTTCTGAACAAGCGCGGCATGACGTCCGATGAATTGCCCGTACCGGGTAATGCGCTCGGTCAGCTTATTGCCTTGGTGAACGATGGCAAGCTAAGCAGCGCCAATGGCAAACGGTTGCTGGAAACCCTGTTCGATCTGAGCGAGACAGAAGAAGGCATCCCCGATGACGTAGCTGCCTTGGCCGATGCGGAAGGGCTGCTGAACTCGTCGGATACGGGCGCGCTGGAGGCGGTGGTGGCTGCTGTTATCGCTGCCGATCCCGAGACTGCGCAGGCGTACCGCGATGGCCGCGAGAAAGCGTTAAACCCGCTGTTCGGCGCCTGTATGAAGGAACTGAAAGGCAAGTGCGACACTCAGGTCCTTCGCGAGCTCCTGATCTCTGAACTGATGAAATCGTAGCTGGTACACGAGGGCGACTTGTTTACGTGGGGCGCATGAGGCGCCCCGTTCTCGTTTTGCAAAAGGACGCCCCGGAGGCGATGCCTGCCGGGGCGTCCTTTTGAAGGCGGGCGTATGCCGCGGCGTTTAGCGTTGCTTGGCGCGCGAGCGGCCGTATGCGTCGAAGGCCAGGGCGGACGCGGCCAGCGCCATCAGCGCGCCGGGGGCGACCGGATCGCCCGTGCGCGCCGTGGTGGCGGAGGTGGTGCGCGCCGCCGTCGTGGCCGACGTCCTGGCGGCGGTCGTCGTTCTAGCCGACGACGCGGCCCTGCTGGCGCTGCTCGCCGACGATCGGCTCGACGTCGGCCTGCTTGCCGACGACCCGCCGGCTGAAGAGCTGCTGCTCTGGGACGCGCTGCTGTCCTCTGACGCGCCGCGGTTGGCGCTGTCGTCGCCTCCCGTGCTGTCGCCGTCGCCCAAGGCGTCGTCCTGCGCGGGCGTGCCGTCGCTGTTACTGGAGGAGGAGCTGTCGCTGCTGGAAGAGTCGTCCTGGGCGGGCGTGTCGTCCTGGGCGGGTGCGGGCTCGTGGGTGTTCGTGACGGTGAATCCCTCGGCCGCCGTGCCGTCGACGGCCGGGGTGTAGCCCTCGACCGCGCCCTCCTCCACCGTGTACGCGATCTTCTTGCCGGCGGCGTAGGCGGGCAGGTCCGCGAAGGTGTGCTTCCATTCGCCGGCCTCGTTCAGGGTTGCGCTGTCCACCTTCTTGCCGTCGGCCAGCAGGTTCACGGTCACGGATTCGGGGCGCTTGCCGTCCTGGTTGTTTGCGTCGTCCCAAATCTTGGCCACCTCGAAGACGCGCGCGATTTCAACACGGGCGTTGCCGCATATGTGACCAAGCAGGGCTCCTGGGCTCGCTAAGCGAACGACTCCGTCCTCACTGACGCGCGTCCTCGCTGGGGCACCCGGTCAAGCGTTCGATCAATCACGCTATCAACCATGCGCTACATTCTAGACAAGCGTTTCAAGCTGCGCGGTTGGGATAGGCTGCCGAATGCGGTCGTCGACCGCAAAGGGGCCAGCGCGCACTTCGTCGACGTGCGCACGATGGAGGCCCTGCGCTTGCGCGATGGCAAGGTGGACTTCAGCCTTCCGCTCGTGCCGGAAGAACTGCGCGAAACTGCGCGGCGTCTTGCCGACCAGGGCGTCGTGCACGAGGCGCGCCAGGGCGAGGTGGTTGCCGACAATCAGCGTTACCGGCTTTATCCCAACCGCTACATGAAGTCGGTGCATTGGTCGGTAACGGGGAAGTGCAACTGTCGATGCCGTCATTGCTACATGTCCGCTCCCGATGCGAAGTATGGCGAAATCAGCCACGACGAAGCGATGAGCATCGTTGCGGAGATGGGTGCTTGCGGCGCCCTTTCTTGTTCGCTGACCGGTGGCGAAGCACTTGTCCGCGACGACTTCTGGGAATGACGTGCTTGCGCCGGATGAAGCGACGTGCGCCCTGTTTCGCGATGGCTGGATTGCGCGCATCCAGGAACGGATTGCACGACTCCGTCCAACGGCCGTGTGCCAGGAGCGTGAACTGCTGCGCCGTGCAGGTCGCGAGAACGAGATGCCCTAGTGGTAGGTCGTCGCTTCTGCGGACGATAAGATCTTCGGAGACGACGTCTTGATCGACGCCCGGCATGTCGTGCGGAGCGCGCGCCGCAGCGGGCAATCGCGCCTACAGCAGCGAGTCGCTCTAGTACCCCATGGTCACCAGTTGCCATCCGCCATCGTCGGTGCGGGCAAGCCACCACTGGTAGTCGGTGTACTCGCGGTCGAGGTCCCACGTGGTTGGTCCGTCCTCTTCCACGGGCGAATGGAAGTCGGTCAGGAATTCGGCGACATGCGTGTAGCCGGCGCCCTCGTCGTGGCTGTTCATCCACTCGAGGTTCTCGGGCGTGTTGCATTCGTCGCCGGCATAGCGCAGGCTGTGCAGTTCGCATCCCTTCATTGAGGCGAACTGACACTTCACCTGGATAGCTGCTTCCTGAAGCTCTTCGAGGGTGTAGAGCTTCGATTCGCCGAAATCATACGAGACCTCCGGCAGCACGGCGCCTGCAAGGTACTCTTCGAACGTGATGCCCTTCTCTGTATTTTCCTTGGCGATGGCAGGGTCGTCTATGTAGCGGATGTGCCAGGGCTCGTAGCCGTAGCCCGTGATGTGTTCGCAGCCGTCCAGGTAGCGCAGGATGAACCCATGGTCGGCGAGTTTCGCGTGAATCTTCGCCCAGATTTCGGGATACTGCATCATGTCTTCGTTTTCGACGATGTCTTTGCCGTCGACGATCAGGTACAGGTCGAGCGCAAGCCCGGTGTGGTGTTCGGAGTAGCCAGGGGTGGCGACGGTTTTCTTTGCGTAGTCGGCGCCGTATTCTTTTGTGAAGTCGTCCATGATGCGCTGCTGGTCGGCCACGCTGCGACGCGCCGAATCCAGGTCGACGTAGACGCCTTCTTTCTCCAGGTCGGTCTTCAGTTCAAGGTATGCGTCGTATGCTTTCGTTTCAACTTCCACGTCGTCGCCAACGGTGTTGGTGAAGTGCACCGTCTCGAGTGCATCCTCCCAGCCGTCGGGCAGAGGATGCAGCTTGTTGACGAGGGCCAGGTAGTCGATTCCCTCCGCTTGCGCGGAAGCCGATTGCGCGGTTGATGACGGTGCCTCCGTCGAGCTTGTCGGCGAGGACGCTTGCGCGCTGCTTGCCGCCTGGGAAGCCTGCGCGTCCGACGCGCCTGCTGCCGAAGACGATGCGTTGGGGCTGGCGGCTGGGCTGCATCCGACGATGGCCGCTGCAATGGCAAGTGCAGCAACGGTCGTTATTAGAGCTTTCGTGTGCTTCATCATCTAGTCCTCCGGTGTACAACCAAAACGCGTTCGGTCGTGCGAATTATGTCGCATCAATCTCCTATCCTGCGACGCAACGGTATGCGCCAAGGTAGGATAGGCCCTCGATTTTTTGAAGACGGTCGATTTCCTGGTCTGTGAAACCACTACTGCATTCGAGTTCGATCACATAGCGATAGGTCCCGAGAGCGGACCCGTCGGGCCGGTCGTGGACGCACACGAGTTCGATGCCGTTCGTGCACGCTTTGTCGAGAAGCTCAGGCAGGTCACCGGCCGTAATGTCTGCCACAAATGTCGCACGGTCGTACCCTTCGAGGCTGTTTGCCGTGCGCGAAACCACGTAGAAGCGCGTCACATTGGCGGCGGACTGCGAGACGTTTTCCTGAAGGATTTCCAGACCGTAGAGTTCGGCCGCGCCCGGTGCAGCTATGGCAACCTTGGTGGTGTCGCCTCCATCAGCGACCTCTTGGGCAGCGGCTGCGGTGCTGGGCATTTCCACGCGTTCCGCATCGGGTAGGTTTTCGTCGAGCCAGGCCGAGCTTTGAGCGAGGCCCTGTTTATGGGAGTACACCTCTTTTACGTGCGCAAGATCTGTTCCCGAAAGCCCCATAAGGGTTTGGCGAATAGGCAGAACCACTTCGCCCACTACTGAAACGCCGTCGACTTCCAGCAGTGCATCGATGTAGTCGACAACTGGTCCACCTAGCGTGTTTTCTTGCGGGATGACCGCGTAGGCAGCCGTGCCATCCGTCACCATCGACAGTGCATCTGGGACGGTTTCTTGGGCGAGCAGTTCGTCGTTGGTGCCGAAGAAGAGCTTGGTCGCCTCTTCAGTGTAGGTGCCTGCCGGTCCTAAATAGGCGATGGAGGTTACATCGGTAATCTCGGCATCCGCGTTCGGTGGCTGCACGGGTTCGGGGGTCTGTGCGGTGGTGCATGCAGCTAAGGACAGCAACAACGCGCACGCAAAAACTGACGCTGCGAGACGCGACGTTGCAAACAATATTGTGCGCAAGATGCTAACTCCGGTTTCCATGTGCTTTAGATTCGATCTTCTCGGTATATGCTCTTGGCGCGTTCTTACTTTTTGAGAAGCTTTTCGCGGGTCTTCTTGCGCTGTTCTGCGCTGGGAGCGAAAAAGCCGATGACTGCACCTATGATGGCTGCGGCAATAGGCTCGTACAAACCGGGATTGTACGTTCCGCCATCGATTACGACCTGTCTAATACACAGCCCCACGAGCACGGCGACCGCGCTGGCTACGGCAACGCCAATTGCACGGATGATCCCCTGTTGGGTAGTCATGGAATTGCCTCCTTTTGCTGGTGATGGAATTATACCACCCTGATATAGGCCATTTGCTAAAAGGGCAGGTCATTTATTGTATGCTTCCTTTTGCCTGCTCTGGAGAACTGGCGCTGTACTGGCACAGGATTCCTGAAGCGGATAGCGTGGTGCCAGCGGGATAGCCTCGCATGGGGCGGTTGTTCGAACGGAGGACGAAACGACGGAAGCTTATCAACTCTTTATGGCAAAAGTGTCCGAGGACGAAGAGCTCGAAGCCAGAATCAGGGCCCTTGATATGAGTGATCCCGATGCTGCCACTGTTCAGGTTATTTCCATTGCTAAGGAGCTTGGGATTGAGTTGACCCCCGAGGATTTCGTACTCGACCAAGAAGAGATCCAGGAGCTTTCCGACGACGAGCTGTCTGCTGTATCGGGCGGCGGCGCGGTCTGTGGTTGCAGCGGTGCCGGCTACGGCCACGCGTGGAGCGAAACGACTGGCAAGTGCGTCTGTATAGCTGTTGGCGAAGGCTATTTCAAGAACAACGACGAAGATTTCGCATGGCTCATTGAGACCAAAGCCAACTCCGACGGCAGCTGCGTATGCGTGGGCGCAGGCGCCGGTGGCCTGTAAGATATTCTGAAGACGCCTTCTTCAGGTAAAGAGTCCTCTCCAGTCTGAAGAAGGCCTCGTCTGACAGACGCTGATATTTCTGTAAGCGCGCTCCCGCATTCACTTCGGTTTGCGCTCTGGTTATAGTGCGCACGTTTCCGCCGAAGGCTGACGGAAACATGCCGCATTCTGGGCAAGTTAAGCAATCTACGTGGCTGGAACATGTTGCCCCGTAATCTCACAAAATGACCGACTGCTTGGTATCTGCGCTAGTATTATTGGTGTGAGGAGCAAATCCGTTACAAGGGATTGTTCCAGAATTCGACACCCAACATTACTTAGGGCAGGGGGCAGCAATGAATCTTGCGGTACGCAGGCACTTGTTCGTAGGCCTGATAATTATCCTGGCCACCATGTTCGCGCTGGGCGCATGTGGTCAGACAACGATACAGCAGCAGGCATCTTCTAGCGCATCGCAGCAGGTCCAGTCTGTGTCGGCAGTATCTTCCGAGCAGGATGTGGCAGCTTCTTCCAAGGTGGACAACGCCGAAGCGTCCGCAGCCACATCGACGAGCGAGGCAGGGGCGGCTTCGTCTTCTAGCAATACGACGCCGGCCGAAGCAGATGCGTCAGCTGCGGAACAGGCGGACTACCACAACCCGGGCGATGGCTATATGTTGCAGCAGGTTCTGGTGCTCAGTCGCCACAACATCCGCGCCCCGCTTTCGACTAACGGTTCAGCGCTTGCCCAGGCGACGACGCACGATTGGATCGAGTGGACGGCCAACCCCAGCGAGCTCACGCTCCGAGGCGGTGCGCTCGAAACCACGATGGGCCAGTATTTCCGCGAGTGGCTCGAAATGGAGGAGCTCATACCCCAGAATTGGGATCCAGGTGAAAACGAAGCGCGCTTCTACGCCAACGCAAAGCAGCGCACTATAGCCACGGCGCAGTATTTTTCAAGCGGGATGCTTCCCGTTGCCAACGTGCCCATAGAAACCCATGCCGAATACGACGCCATGGACCCCGTGTTCCTACCCGGCTTTTCCTTCCTTTCCGATTCCTACGAAGCCGCCGCATCAGAACAGATTGCTGCCATGGGTGGTGCCGACGGGATGGCAGGTGTGGCTGCAGGGCTGCAAGACAACTTCGAACTGCTCGCGAACGTGACCGATTACGAGTCGTCTCCAGGCGTGGCGTCGGGCGAGTTGGCACCGTTTGACACATCCGATACCCAAGTGACGCTCGAGCTTGGCGAAGAGCCGTCCATGACGGGTTCGCTCAAAACCGCCTGTTCGCTGGCCGATGCGCTCGTGTTGCAGTATTACGAAGCGGAAGATAGCTCGCGCGCAGCCTTCGGTCGCGAGCTGAGCCTGGAGGAATGGACGGCGATCTCGGAAATCAAGGACGTTTACGGCGACGTGCTCTTCACCGCACCGCTTGTTGCCAGCAACGTTGCGCATCCCCTGCTCGCAGAAATAGCTTCCGAGCTAGACGCCCATGAGCAGGGCCGCGTTTTCACGTTCCTCTGCGGACACGACTCCAACCTTGCCAGCGTGTTATCGGCGCTTGGTGCCGAAGAATACGAGCTGCCGGACACGATCGAGAAGAAGACGCCGATCGGTGCGAAGCTTGTGCTCGAACGCTGGGCCGACGAGGGCGGGGCGCAGTATTGCCGGTTGCGCTTGCTCTACCAGAGTACGGAGCAGCTGAGAAACCTTGCGCTGCTCACCGATGGCGTGGCTCCTGTTTCTTTCGACCTTTCGCTTGAGGGCATAAGCAAGAACACCGATGGCCTCTATGCGTACGAGGATGTGCGCAGTCGCCTTCAGGAGGCGGTCGATTCCTACGATGATCTGGTGGAAGAATACGGCGATTCCGCGCTTGCCGAAGCCGCTTAGTACCTGCGGTGGTCTGCCTTCCAGCTCCTGGCACGCGAATGTCGCCCTGGTGTCTGACGATGCGGCTGGAGCTCGATGATCCCTGACACCGCTGGCTTTTGCGTATAGTATTGAAGTGGCGGCGGGAATTGCTTCGTGAGACAGGGACGTGGCATGAGCAACAAAATGTTTCAAGTATCGACGCTGCAGGCTCTCGTGGCGGGGTACACGCGCAGTGTGATCACCGTGCAAGAGTTGTTGGGCCGGGGAAGCGTTGGGCTGGGAACTTTCGAGGGTGTAGATGGCGAGTTGATTCTGCTCGACGGCGTGTGCTACCGCGCCCAGCAGGACGGAACCATCACAAAGCCCGCGCTTGACGTCGGTGTGCCGTTTGCCTCCGTCGCTTCGGTGCAGGATGGCACTGCGTTCGAATTGGGAGAGGTGCCTGACATGGACGCCCTTGCGCATGAGCTCACGTGCAAAGTTGACGAGGCGTTCGCATTGAACAGTCTGCATGTTGTTACGGTGGACGGCACCTTCGAGTACGTGTCCGCGCGTTCGGAGTCGGCGTATAGGGCGGACCACGTAACCCTGAAGGACATGCTCGCCACAACGCAGCGCGAGTTCGTCTTCGAAAAGCTAGACGGTGCGCTTGTGTGCGTTTACCATCCGGAATTCATGGACGGGATCAACGCCCCCGGTTGGCATGTACATTTCCTGTCGGCGGACCGTACGAAGGGAGGGCACGTTTTCGACGTGTCCCTCGTCCGTGGTAGCGCCGTGATGCACAGAATTGACTGTATCGAAATACAGCTGCCGGCAACGGCTGCCTTCGATACGTATTCTCTGATAGAGACCTCAAAAGAAGAGGTCGCCGAAGTAGAGCAGGGAAACCGATAAGCAGGGGCGCAGGCCTGTTCATTATGGCAATGCCAGATGATCAGGCCCGCGCCCCCTGTTCGCAAGGTTTTGCTCGCCCGTGCGAACTTTCACCTGGTCTCCCAGGCAGCGATGCTCTAAAGCGACAGCCCCAATTCGTAGGCTTCGTCGGGGTAGTTCGTCCGTCTGGTCATGGCCGGGCTTCCGCAGCCGTATCCGAGCACCATGCCGACATCTTCGAAATTGCAATAGCGCACGAGCGTCTGGTAGTGGGCGACCAGCGCTTCGAACGTCCAATCGTCGACGTTCCACGCCACGGAAAGCAGCGCCGACTTCAAATGCTTGCGGTTGAGGCTGGAATTGAAGGCGCAGAAGCGGTCGACTACGCATTTCAGCTGTGCGCTCATGCCGTAGTAGTACAACGGCGTCGCAAACACAAGCATGTCAGCGTTCAGGATGGCTTCGCGAACGGTATCCATTTCGTCGTGCTGCACGCAGGGGCCTTCGTAGCCACAGGCGATACAGCCCGTGCATGGCGCAATGTCGCACTTTGCCACATCGACGACTCCCACGGTGTAGCCGGCCTTGCTGGCTCCTTCGGCGAAGCTATCCACCAGGATCCTTGTCGAACCTTTTGCGTTGGGGCTTGCGAACAGCACCGTTATCTTCATCGTTTTTCACCTTTCAGGTACCGTGCATTTGAAAGCCACACGTGCTCTTTGCCTGCTTCGTCGGGCTTGTTCTGCGCCATCACGCCGACGATGGCATGCGGGACGTAGGGCTCTTCCAGCCAGGCGATATCATCGTCGGTAAGATCGAGGTCGACAGCTGCTGCTGCGCCGTCCACATGGCTTACCTTCGTGGCCCCAACCACAGGTGATGCGGTCTTGGCCAGCAGCCATGCGAGCGACACCTCGGTCATCGAAACGCCGCGGCTTTCGGCAAGACGCGACACTCGTTCGATGACGAGCGCATCGGCGTCGGACGAAGCGTCGTACTTGAGCCTTGCGTAAGAATCTTCCCGAAGCCGTTTGCTCGTCTCGTCGGGGCGACGCGACAGGCGCCCGCTCGCAAGCGAGCTATAGGGAGTGAGTGCGATGCCTTCCTCGGCGCAGCAAGGTACCATTTCGCGTTCGTCTTCGCGGAAGATAAGGTTCATGTGGTTTTGCACGCTGATGAACTGCGGGAACCCTTCGCGTTCGGCGAGCGCATTGGCCTTCTCGAGCTGCCAGGCGTAGACGTTGGCGATGCCGACGTAGCGCACTTTGCCGGCTTTCACCACGTGCTCCAACCCTTCCATTACATCGAAGAGCGGTGTGTTGTAGTCCCACATGTGGTAGATGTAGAGGTCGACGTAGTCCATTCCCAGGTGCGAAAGGCTCGCGTCGATGCTTCTTGCGATGTGCCGCTGGCCGCTGACGCCGTCCGCGATTTCGTCTGCGGTTCGCGGCAGGAACTTTGTGGCGACCACCACGTCTTCGCGGCGGGCGTAATCGCGAAGGGCGCGTCCGAGGTAGGCTTCGGATGTGCCGCCTTGATAGGCTATGGCCGTGTCGAAGAAATTAATACCCGCATCGAGGGCGCGCTTGACGATAGTACGGGTTTCGTCTTCGCCGACCGTCCAGGTGTGCTGGCCGGCCTGCGGGTCGCCGAAGCCCATGCATCCCAGGCAAATGCGCGAAACCTCAAGATCGCTTGCACCAAGGTTTATGTATTTCATCCCCTACGACTCCTGTGCGTCTGCGGCCCAGGAGGCCAGCTCTGCTTGCGAAAGGTGCCCGTTCAGCAGGCCGCCTTGGTGCACATGCGCACCTGGCGCAATCGCCTGCATGCGCTTCGGTGCTTGGCCCAGCCCGCTGCCGCCGCTTGTGGCGAAGGGCACAACTGTCTTGCCGGAAAAGTCGTAGGTCTCCAGGAAGGTGTCGATGATGCGCGGTTCGACGTACCACCACACTGGGAAGCCCACGAACACCGTATCGTAAGACGCCATGTCTGCAACGTCGCCGGCTATCGCTGGGCGGCACGCCTCGTCGTTCATTTCGATGGTTGTGCGGCTCGACTTGTCCTGCCAGTTCAGGTCCGCACTTGTGTAGGGTTCGGCCGCAGCGATCTCGAACAGGTCGGCGCCCGTGGCTTCTGCCAGGTTGCGCGCCACCTTCGCCGTCGTTCCACTCGCGCTGAAATACGCTACCAATGTCTTAGCCATGTTTACTCCTATCCGTTGGTTTTCTTTTCGTGTTGGTATCGGTTACTGAACACCAAGCGAATCCGCCCATTCGCCCACTTCGGCTTCTGCCGCACCCGCGGCGAAGCGCATTGCGCCGATCCATTCGGCACCGGGGGACAGTTCGGTAAGTTCGCCGGTGGCCCCTTCGACACCACTCGAACCCGACGTGCAGAATTCGGCCACCTTCTTGCCCGCAAGGTCGCAGCCTTCGAGCATCGTGCAGATAAGGCGTGGCGCCTTGCCCCACCAGATAGGGTGGCCCAAGAACACGGTATCGTAGGCGGAGAAATCCGGCATGGCAGCCAGCGCAGGGCGCGTAGCTGGATCGTTTTGCTCCATGGTGGCGCGTGTGGTCTCGTCGTGGTAATTCAGGTCCTCGTCGGTATAGGGTTCGGCCGCTTCGATCTCTATATAGTCCGCCCCCAGGTGAGCGACAAGATGCTGCGCAACGGCGCGTGTGTTGCCGGTTGCCGAAAAACAGGCGACGGCGATTTTCGCGCCTGAGGTTGCCGCGGCGTCGCTTGACGCTGCGGATGAAGTCGCTGCGCCTGACGATGCTTGCGTGTCTGTTGCGCTCGATGATGCTTGCGCGCTTGTTACTGCAGACGAATCTATCTGCGCCGAAGACGAAGTCGGTTGCGAGCTTGCCTGGGCGTCCGAGGTTGCCTGGCTCGAAGATGACGCTTGCGCGCTTGTCCCGCTTGCAGACGAGGCGCTTTGCTGTGCACCGCCCGAGCATCCGGACAATGCGATCGATCCCAGCGCTGCAGCGGTTACGGCCACGAATGTTCTTCTGCTCACGATTCGATTTTCCATTTCCGACCTCCTAGTATCGGTTTATCCTGCACTTTGCCTTGATCCGTTTTATTTTGTCGGGCAGCTCGTCGTAGGGCATGTTGCGCGGCGTGTCGCAGGTGCCCGACTCGGCCGCCACGTCGTAGAACCAGCACTTGTATTCTATGAAGTCGCGTGCGAGCTGCAGCTCCTCGAGCTGGCGGTCGATCGCGTCGCGGCGCTCGCGCGCGATGCGGCGGCGCTCCTCGATGGTCGAGTCGCCCTCGAGGTAGAGCCGGATATACTCGCGGATCTCCTTGATGGGCATG
>CAMORQ010000018.1 GCA_946623915.1 uncultured Coriobacteriaceae bacterium
AGCCTTCTACTACAATCAAAAAATCATCGGCATGCGAGCTGTAGGCATGTTTTCGCTGGGAGGCACAACCCACAGCTTCACCGACGATCGCGCGCTGGGCTTGCTCGACTGGGGGCGCGGCGTCTGGACGCACGACAACACCTGGTACTGGATGGCAGCCCAAGGGCACCAGGACGGCCATGTGATCGGGTTCAACCTCGGGTATGGGTTCGGCGACACGACGGCGGCTTCGGAAAACATGTTCTTCCTGGACGGCGTTGCGCATAAGCTGGACCGGGTCGACTTCGGCATCCCCGTAAACGACGCGCAGGCGGCGCTTGTTGGAGACAAGTTCGACCTGATGCAGCCATGGCATTTCACCGAAAACACGGGGCGGCTCGACCTGACGTTCACTCCCGAAATCGACCGGGTGGACTACATCAATCTGAAGGTGGTAACCAGCGACCAACACCAGGTGTTCGGGCGCTTCGACGGCTGGGTCCAACTCGACGACGGAACGCGCTTCGATATCGAAGGCCTGCAAGGGTCGGCCGAAGCAATCCACAACATTTACTAGTTGACAGCAAACGTGCATTGCCCTACGATTCAAATGAACATCTGAGCAAATGCTCATATATAGAAATGAGAGAGTATCATGCGCAAAGTTTTCAAACTCGACGGCGACCTGTGCGCGAACTGCGCCGCGAAAATCCAGAACTCCATCTGCAAGCTCGATGGCGTGAACAGCGCGTCCGTTAACGCCATGACCCTCAAGTTCACCCTCGACGCCGACGACACCGCCTTCGACAGCATCGTCGAGCAATCCGTTCGGATCTTCGCCGACATCGAACCCGATGCAGAGGTTGTCCTCTAGCACCTAACGGCAAGCATCAAACGCCTCGCTTCGATTCTTTGCGAAACGCTATTCGCGGACGCGCATGCAGCGCATGGCGTTGAGTATCGCAAGCACCGACACGCCAACGTCGCCGAACACCGCAAGCCACATGGTAGAAATCCCGATGGTCGGCAAGGCCAAAATCATGATGACGATCTTCACTGCCAGGGCGAACACGATGTTCTGCCAGACGATGCGCAGGGTCTTACGCGCTATCGCGATGGCGGACGCGATGCGCGACGGCCTGTCGTCCATGAGCACCACGTCCGCTGCTTCGATGGCAGCATCTGACCCCATGCCGCCCATGGCTATTCCCACGTCTGCACGCACGAGCACCGGAGCGTCGTTGATGCCGTCGCCCACGAAGGCGAGGGCGCTCTTTTCGGGCTGCTCTGCGAGGAGACGCTCGACAAAGGCGACCTTGTCCTGAGGCATGAGTTTGGCATGGTATTCGTCCACGCCAAGTTCCTCGGACACCGCACGCGCCACTTCTTCACGGTCCCCCGTGAGCATGATGGTCCGCTTGACACCAGCGTGATGGATGCGGTCTATAGCCTCTTTGGCGTCGTCTTTCATCATGTCGGCGATGACGATGTGACCTAGATACTGCCCGTCGAGCGCCACGTGAAGAATCGTGCCGACGAGGGTGCATGTGGGCGCCTCTATCCCTTCCGACATCATAAGGCGGTCGTTGCCGACGAGCACCCGATGCGTGTCAACCGATGCGACCACCCCTTCGCCGCCTACTTCCTTCACATCGCCGACTTTGCTGCGGTCGATAACGCCAACGTAGCTGTCCACGACGGACAGGGCCACGGGATGATCGGAGTACGCTTCCGCATGCGCTGCGTAGGAAAGCAGCATGTCACGGTCGATTTCGGCGGACGGATGCACGTCGACCACGCCGAACCTGCCACTGGTGAGCGTCCCCGTTTTATCGAAAGCTATGGCGTCCACCCGTGCAAGCACTTCCAGGTAGTTGGATCCTTTGACCATGATGCCAAGCTTGCTTGCCGCGCCCAAGCCACCGAAGAACGAAAGCGGCACCGATATGACCAGGGCACACGGGCAGCTGACCACCAAAAAGATCAAGGCGCTCTGGACGCTCGCACTAACCGACAATCCTAGCAGCATGGGAGAAAGCACGGCTATGGCCAGCGCCAACCCCACCACGATAGGCGTGTAGTAGCGCGCAAAACGGGTGATGAAGTTTTCCGTACGCGCCTTCTTTTCGCTGGCGTTTTCGACCAGCTCGAGAATACGCTGCACGGTGGAGTTTTCGAACGCGCTCGTGGTCCGAATCGTCAAAACGCTGGTCATGTTCACGCAACCGCTCGCGACACGCGCGCCCGCTTCGACTGAGCGCGGCAGCGCCTCGCCGGTAAGCGCCGAGGTGTCCAACTGCGAAGACCCCGCAACCACTACGCCGTCAAGCGGCACACGCTCGCCCGGCTTGCAGACGATTTCGCTTCCCGCCGCAACGCTTGCAGGATCCACCTGGACGAGGTCTCCCTCTTGCACGACGTTGGCGAACTCGGGGGCGATGTCCATCATCGCCGCGATGGACTTGCGCGTCTTGCCCACCGCATAGCTTTCGAACAATTCGCCAACCTGGTAAAACAGCATGACGGCAGCACCTTCGGCCATATGAGGCTGCGCGTCGGGAAACAACACGAGCAAAAACGCCCCCATGGTGGCGATGGTCATCAGGAGACTTTCGTCGAACGGTTGGCGATGCACGATGCCGTGCCAGGCCTTGCGCACTACGTCGTGCCCGGCAATCACGTACGGCACAAGGAAAGCGGCAAACTCGACGACGAGCCCGTTCGGCATTGCGTCGAAAACACCGGCGATTTCTAGCACCTCCAAGACGCAGAAGATGCCCAAAGCCACCAATATGCGGTTGCGTTTCTTTTTCTGCTTCTTGTTCACTGTCACCCGCCACTATCCGGAGATGGATTTTAATTGAACATATGCACATGTGTTCATATGTAATATCAGTAGAATACGCATTGTTACACTGGCTGTCAAGAGCCGGGCAACGGCGTGATACCCTATACAGGCAAGACGTTTTGTAAGCTTGGGCTTCTGGATATAGGGAATGGGCCCCCTTTCGGGGCGACACGAATCGGTTAGGCGGCAAGGGCATACCCGGCGCGCTGTTCATGATGGCGGCAAAGACCGAACTGGAAAACCGCCTTACGGCAGGAATGCCGCCCGCCGAAGCAATCGCTGCAGCAAACCGCTACCTGTGCACCAACAACGATGCGGGCATGTTCGTTACCGTATGGGCGGCCACGCTGAACTGGAAAACGGGCGAGCTTACCTATGTGAACGCGGCGCACAACTTCCCGCTGCTGCGCAATGGGCAAAGCGGCACCTGGACGTGGCTCGACCAGAAATGCGGGCTGTTCCTCGGTGCGTTCGACACAGCCAAATACCGTCAAGAAACAATCTTCATCGAACCGGGAGACGAGCTTCTGCTGTACACGGACGGCGTCAACGAGGCGTTCAGCCTCGACGACGAACAATACGGCAACGACCGGCTTGAAGCCTTCCTTGCTTCGCATGCGGGCATGCATCCTCGCGCACTTGTGAACGGCTTGCGTGCCGACGTGGCAAAGTGGGCCGACGGGGCAGAACAGTCCGACGATGTTACCGTCCTCGCACTTGAATACGGCAGAGCGCCCGAGGTGCCCGAACCGAATGACGCTTCGGAAGCGACGGACGCGAACGCGTAGGCGAGGAAAGGGACGTCCGTTTGCCGGTATGCTGCGCCCGCAGTCCTGCTGCAGCTGCCGCCGCCGGCCGCAAGTACTGACCATCACCGCTGCCAGCGTCGCTTCCGACCGCGCTCGACCGTTGCCGAAATCCCGCTGCTACAACCCGTATTTCTCCAGCTTGGAGAGCCTATCGTCAAAACGGGCGGAAATGTCGTCGACCTTATCTTGGGCGTCGTCGGCACGTTCGGTAGGCGTCTGAGGATTCGTCGGCGCCGGGCCCAGCAGCATCGTGGCCACCAAGTCGCCAGCCTTGTCCAGGAAGAACGCGCGCTCTTCGGCGGGCAGGCCGTCAAGCCGACGCAGGGCAAGGTCGAGCGATCCGTCTTCCAGCGTGTGGGCGATTCCCGACAACGTCACTTCGCCGGTGGCGTTCGCCAACTTGTAGAGCACGCCTACAAACTTCTCACGCGAGGCGGCGTCTAGGGTAGCCAGCCAAGACCCAAAGCGCTTGTTGGTGCGGTAGGCATCGTAGGACACGGCGCTCGCGTAGGCGAAATCGTCGTTTTCCACCACCCAGGAAAACGGCGCATGCTGCATTATCCCAGGGTTCGTACTCTTGACCACGGAAACATCGCGCGAATGGTTGTCGAACAGAAGCCCGATCACAGACTCTTCGGGCACGGTCTTTTCCACCAAATCGTCGGCGCCCGCCCACGGCACTGCGTTGCGGGCTTCGTCGGTGAAGCCAGGTGCGTCGTGCGAGAAACAGCGCACCACCCGCTGCCGCACGGCCGCCTCGCACGTGTTCAAGGCGTACACAGCAAGGTTGCCGCCCTTGGAATGACCGCCGAACCAGAGCGGACCTTCGACCTGCGATGCGACGTCGTTGACGTAGTCGGTGGCTGCGGATTGGGCGGGCACGGTCGTGAAGGCCATGTTGAAATTCTCTTTCCAGCCGACAAGCGAATCGTCGGTGCCGCGAAACGCGAGGGAGGCACCCGCGCTGGCCGCGGCGTCCTTTCCACTCGCCCCCGCATCCCCCGGCAACAAAAACGTAGTGGCGGAAAACTGCACCTCGGCCGTGCGCGACCACGTGTCCACGCTGTGGCAGGCGACCACATCGGCAAAGCGAGGACTCGAAGCTACGGCCCGCAGCAGCTCTTCTGTTTTCCGCGGGTCGTAGACCGGAGCCACCAGGCCAAGCACGTTACTCTGCGACCCGATGGCAGCTAGCGTCGCGCCTTCGGGCGTGCACGCCTGCTCGATCTCTTCGGGAATGCGCACGTATGCCAGCCAGGAAAAAACGAGGCTGTCCACGCTGGAAAGAGGACGTTTGACGAAGGTGTCCTTGGCGTTGCGCACGTAGTCGACGATGTTTGCCATGCTGGCCTCCATTCTTCTGACGAACTAGGGGCATTCTATCATCACGCAATGCGAAGCATCGTCTAGCTCGCATCTGTTTCCCGTTCGTTGGGGTTGCCTGTATGACTGTTTCCCGTTCGTTGGGATTGCCTGTATGATAGACACAGCCGTGCGCATGCTCGCGCTGCACACGTAAGGGTACCCAAGCAAAGCGCCTGCCTACATACAACAGGTAATGGCACGTCAGAGAGGACCACGATGTTCAACACGGCACAATCAAACTCGGGCAAACCCAAAACAATCTCGATTGCCTTCGCATTGACGGTACTGCTAGTGCTGGGATGCGTGCAATCTGCGCTGGCCGACCAGAGCAGCACGACCACGCAGCTGACTACGAAAGCCTCTTCGTCGCCGACGGTCGCTCGCCTGCCCCATGTCACAGACGACATGGCGAATCCTTCCTACTGGAGCAGCAAGCAGACCGAACCCGATACGGTGCTTGCCGACCGAGCGCTTATCGACCAGCTGAACTTGGCGGGCGTCGATGCCGACGGCACCATGCTCCAACCGCTGAAAGCTGCCGCCGAACGCTTCTACACCGCCGAAGAGCAGCAGCGACTGAAGACGGCCGCGCAGACAGAAATGGCGAACGTGTTCATCGGGCAGGTCTACGACGAAAATGACGTGCTGTTCACCCAGGAATACGCCGATCGCATCTTGGCGAACTACCCCACCGATGGACAGGCTCCCGACATCGCAAGCGGCTACGCCATCGTAACCAAACACACCACCATGCGCTGCTACCCTACCGATCAGGCGCTGATGTACACACAGGGCGACTACGACGACGACAACCTGTACCTGACGGCATTGCGCGTCAACGAACCGCTGCTTGTCCGCACCAGCTCGGTCGACGGCAAGTTCCTGCTGTGCATTTCGTCGTGCATGCAGGCATCGTGGGTGCCGGCCGAAGACGTAGCCATCTGCAAAGATCGCGACGAATGGCTGGCGGCATGGGACATCCCCGCAGGCCAGGAACTGGTGGTGGTCGGCTACAAAGTGCGTACCGAGCAGTCGCGCGTCACGCCCAACGTCGCCAACCGGATGCTGTATATGGGCACGGTCCTCGAACGCGTCGAAGGCGCAGACCCGACCGAGCTCGTTGGCACGCGGTCGGCCTACAACAACCATGTGTGCTACCTGCCCGTTCGCAACGAGGACGGAACCTACTCGAAGGAACTCGCATTGATCGCCGAATCCGAAAACGTCAGCGCGGGATACCTTCCCCTGACGAAGGCGAACATCGCCAAAGTCGCATTCCGCTCCCTTGGCCAGATGTACGGATGGGGCGGCATGCTCGAAGCAAACGACTGCTCGGGCTACGTGCGCGACGTGTACAAATGCTTCGGACTCGAGTTGGCGCGCAACACCACGTGGCAGATGAACATGCCCGTTCGCGCATACGACCTTTCCCAGCTTGACGACGCGCACAAAGCGGCTGCCATCGCCCAAATGCCGCTAGGCACGGTGCTGTTCTGGGGCGGACACGAGATGATCTACCTGGGTCAGGAAAACGGCATGCTCTACGTTATCAGTGCCACTGGTTCCATAGGCAACCTGTTCGGCGATTCGGGGACCACACAGGTCAAAGGCGTCGTGATCAACACGCTCGACATGGTTCGCGGCAATCGCAACACGTGGCTGCAGACGCTGACGAAGGCCAACATCCCCTACATACCCAGCAGCACAGCTGGCCCGAGCCTCTACGACATCGCCTTCTACGAAAACGGCATCACCTGGCCGGATAGTTCGTACGCGCACACCGGATCGTCCATAGAGCCGCCCGTAAGCGTGCCGGGGCTCGTCGAAGGCGAAGACTACACCGTGACCTACGAGAACAACGTCGACCCCGGCGTGGCAACCGTCACCGTTGCGGGAGCTGGCAGCTACCTGGGATCTGCCAGCCACGTGTTCGAAATCGAGCCGGCCGGCAGCCCCGACCCCGAACCCAATCCTCGCGAAATCGAATCGGGGCTCTACGTGCTCTTGAATTACACCCCGGTGCCCGAAGGACAGGAAACCGTGTTCACGGCACTGCCGGGCGGCGTGGAAAGCACCGACGGCCTTGTCTATGCCTGGGAAGAGTCAACCGACGCGCAGAATTGGAGCGAAGTCGCATCGGGAAGCTCTCCGACCTATGCGCTGCCAACGGACACCGCGCACCTGGGGCACTTTATCCGCGTGAATGCCACGGCGCCTGACGGACAAACCGCGCAGTCAAACATTCAGATGCTTGCCGCAGTGGTAAGCGGCAAAGAGCAGCAGGATTCGGGCAACCAGAATGGCGGCAGTTTGCCGAGCGGTGAAGGCGATGCGCAGGGCAACGCGAGCTCCAGCACTCCTGCGGCCGCCGATGCAGGCGCCCAAGATGCCGCGCGGTCGGCAAACAGTCCGAGGGCATCGTCGAGCAGCGCGTCGCGTTCGTCGCAGGAAAGCTCCCGCACGAATTCCGCCACGTCGTCCGCATCGCCTACATCAGCAGCGTCGGTAAGGACGTCGGCAGCTACGTCATCGGCCACGCCGTCGGGGAAAAGCGCCACCAGCAGAACCGGCGACGATAGCCCTCTGGCTCCTGCAGTGCTCGTGCTATCCTGCGCCGCCCTGGCGGCGTACTGGGCGCGCAGGCGCATGCCGCAATAGGCTTTCGCACGCGTTGCCTGGCAAAAAGATACCCCCGGCAAAAGCAGCGCGTTGATGCGGCTGCTTCCCTGCCGGGGGTTGTGCTGCAGTGGCTGCTTCGCCACAGGAACCGAGCGCAGGAGCCCTTACTCACCTGCCAGCGGCGAAGGCGTCGAATAGGTGCGCGCGGCGCATTCGGCGTCCAGATCGTAGAGCGCTTTGGCGTCGTCGCCGAACAGCTTCATGCGCGTAACCATGGTGTCGGCGTTGTCTTCCTCTTCCAGCTGCTCGTCGATAAACCAGTTCAGGAAGTTCATCGTGCGATAGTCCTTGGCTTTGTGGGCCGCTTCATAGATGGTGTTGATCAACGATGTGACCAGCTTCTCGTGCTCGAGGGCGGCCTCGAGCGGCTCGATGTGCTTCTTGAAGCTAACCTTGGGCTGGTCGATCTTCCTCAACGTCACCTTTTCGCCGTTTTCATGCAGGTACTTGCGGAAGATGAGCGCATGGTCGCGCTCTTCGGCCGCCTGGATTTCGAAGTAGTTGGCGTAGCCGGACAGGCCCACTTCCTCGTAGTAGTCCGCGAAAGACAAATACAGGTAGGCGCTGTAAAGCTCGGCGTTGATCTGGTCGTTAATAAGCTTGGCGATGTTCGACTGCATAGAATGTCTCCTTCTCTTACGATTGTCTGCATCCGCAGCATTCTTGTATGCACGCGTTTCATTATAGTCCCGACCGTAGCGCGAAGATGTAACCGTGTCACGTTTTTGTTTCGGTACCAAGAAAAACTGCCAGTTAACAAACAGACACCTATATAATGAAAAGAAATCCACGAGAGGAAGGGTGCGCGCATGCCCAAGCGAGACGACATCAAGAAAGTCCTCATCATCGGATCCGGCCCCATTATCATCGGCCAAGCTTGCGAATTCGACTACAGCGGAACGCAAGCATGCAAGGCGCTGCGGAGCCTGGGTTACGAAATCGTACTGGCGAACAGCAACCCCGCCACCATCATGACCGACCCGGAAACCGCCGACGCCGTCTACATCGAGCCGCTCAACGTCGACAGGCTCACGCAGATCATCGAAAAGGAGCGTCCGGACGCGCTGCTGCCCAACCTGGGCGGCCAGTCGGGCCTGAACCTTTCGAGCGCCCTTGCCTCCGCCGGCGTGCTGGAAAAGTACGGCGTGGAAGTAATAGGCACGCCCATCGATGCCATCGAACGCGGCGAGGACCGCGACATCTTCAAGCAAACCATGGAAGAGCTGGGCATCGAAATGGCCCGGTCGCGTGTGTCGCACACCGTCGACGAAGCGGTCGAAATCGCCGAAGAGCTGGGGTATCCCTGCGTGCTGCGACCTGCCTACACCATGGGCGGTACAGGCGGCGGACTGGTCTACAACGTCGAAGAGCTCCGCACGGTGGTGGCGCGAGGCTTGGCGGCATCTCCCGTGACCGAAGTGCTTGTAGAAGAAAGCATCCTGGGATGGGAAGAGCTTGAATTCGAGGTCGTGCGCGACGCAAAGGGCCAGATGATAACCGTGTGTACCATCGAAAACATCGACCCGATGGGCGTGCACACCGGCGACAGCTTCTGCGCCGCACCCATGCAGACCATAGACCAAGCGGTTATCGACCGCCTTCAGAAAAAGTCCTACGCGATCGTCGACGCCGTGAAGGTGATTGGCGGCACGAACGTCCAGTGGGCGCACGATCCCGAAACCGACCGCGACATCATCATCGAAATCAACCCACGCACAAGCCGCTCGTCGGCGCTGGCTTCGAAGGCGACGGGGTTCCCCATCGCGCTTATATCCGCGATGCTTGCAAGCGGGCTGACCTTGGACGAAATCCCCTGTGGTAAATACGGCACGCTGGACAAATACGTGGCCGACGGCGACTACGTAGTCGTGAAGTTCGCACGTTGGGCGTTCGAAAAGTTCAAGGGCGTCGAAGACAAGCTGGGCACCCAGATGCGCGCCGTGGGCGAAGTGATGTCCATCGGCAAAACCTATAAAGAAGCGTTCCAGAAGGCCATCCGGTCGCTGGAGAAAGGACGCTACGGCCTGGGCTTCGCCAAGGATTTCAACGGCAAATCGCTTGACGAGCTGCTCGAACTGCTGGCCACTCCCACAAGCGAGCGGCAGTTCATCATGTACGAAGCGCTGCGCGCCGGAGCCACCGTCGAGGACCTTCACGAGCGCACGAAGATCAAGCGCTACTTCATCGAGCAGATGAAAGAGCTCGTCGACGAAGAGGAAGCCATGCTTGCCTGGGCCGGCGAGCATCCCACGCAGATGCTTCCCGACGACATGCTCGAGGCCGCGAAGAAGGACGGGTTCTCCGACCGGTACCTATCGCAGCTGCTCGACATGCCCGAAACGAAGATCCGCGCACGCAGAACCGAACTGGGCGTAGTCGAGGGCTGGGAAGGCGTGCATGTGTCCAGCACGCAGGATAGCGCCTACTACTACAGCACGTATAACGCGCCGGATTCGTCTCCTGTCAGCGATGGTCGCAAGGTGATGATCCTCGGCGGCGGCCCGAACCGCATCGGCCAGGGCATAGAATTCGACTACTGCTGCGTGCATGCGGCGAAGAGCCTGAAGGCCTTGGGATTCGAGACCATCATCGTCAACTGCAATCCCGAAACGGTTTCCACCGACTACGACACGTCTGACAAGCTCTACTTCGAGCCGCTCACCGCCGAAGACGTGCTGGCCATCTACGAAAAAGAGCGGCCGCTTGGCGTAATCGCGCAGTTCGGCGGACAGACGCCGCTAAACCTTGCCAGCGAGCTGGAAGCCGCGGGCGTAAACATCCTGGGCACTAGCCCCGAGATTATCGACCTGGCCGAAGACCGCGACCGGTTCCGCGAAGTGATGGACAGGCTTGGCATCCCCATGCCGGAAGCGGGCATGGCAGTCGATGTCGGCGAGGCGCTCGAAATCGCGCACGGAATCGGGTACCCGGTGATGGTGCGCCCCAGCTACGTGCTCGGCGGACGCGGTATGGAAGTGGTTTACGACGACGAGAACCTGCGCGCCTACATGGCGGCCGCCGTGGGCGTGACCCCCGACCGCCCCATCCTGATCGACCGCTTCTTGAACCACGCGCTCGAATGCGAAGCCGACGCCATCTGCGACGGCACCTTGGCCTACGTGCCTGCCGTCATGGAACATGTGGAGCTTGCGGGCGTGCACTCCGGCGACAGCGCCGCCATCCTGCCGTCGTTCACCATTTCCGACGCGCACCTGACTACCATTAAGGAATACACGCGCCTGATTGCAGAAGCCATGCATGTGCGCGGACTGATGAACATCCAGTACGCCATTGAAGGCGACACGGTTTACGTGCTCGAGGCCAATCCGCGTGCGAGCCGCACGGTGCCGCTGGTCTCGAAGGTCTGCGGCATCCAGATGGTGCAGATCGCCACCGATGTCATCACGCTGCCACTGACTGGACGTACGAGCCCGGTTGCCGAGCTAGGCGAGGTGTCGTATGCCCACTACGGCGTGAAGGAAGCGGTGTTCCCCTTCAACATGTTCCCCGAAGTGGACCCGGTACTTGGACCCGAAATGCGCTCGACCGGCGAAGTGCTGGGGCTTGCCGACACCTTCGGCGAGGCGTTCTTCAAAAGCCAGGAAGCCACCCAGACGCCGCTGCCGCTGTCGGGCACGGTGATTATTTCCGTTTCCGACATGGACAAACGCGACCTCGTGGAAATGGGCAAGCTGTTCATCGAAGCCGGATTCGAAATCGTGGCAACCAAGGGTACGCGCGACTATCTGGTCAATGCGGGGGTTCCGGCCACGCTGACGCTGAAGAGCTCGGAGGGCCGGCCGAATCTGATCGACCTCATGACCAACGGAGAAGTCGATTTGGTGGTGAACACGCCGTCGACGACCACGAAGAGCGCCAACGACGGGAGCCTGCTGCGGCACACGGCCATCAAAGCCGGCATTTCCTACATGACGACGGTTGCGGCCGGCAAGGCGGCAGCGCTCGGCATCCTGGAGATGCAAAAGCACGGCGGCAAGGCATCACCCATCCGCAGCCTTCAGGAAATACACGCGACTATTCATTAGGTTCTGCTGTTTAAGCGGACGGCGGAGCGCCTAGCTCCGAAGGGGCGCCTCATGCCCCTTCGGAGCTAGGCGCTCCTTCTTGTCGCGCGCTCGTCCCCCTCATCGAGCGCTCGCCCCCCTTGCCGTGCGCCGATCCTGGCGCGCGCCCATTGGGGCTTCTGCAGACGGCGGAGCGGACGGCAGGTCACATGGCCTGCCGTCCGAAAACCACCACTTGACGCCGACATACCTTCTTCATGCAAATAGCCTTCCCCAAAATGCATGAGATTGGGCCTTGTGACCACTATCTATTTAGAGAATAATTCAATTCTTGAACCGAGATGACCATTTGTCTGCATCATGAGGCAATATTAGCCGTTTGCGGTTTACATACCTCTATTGTTGTAATTATTCTCGCATAAGATAGTGGTCACAAGGCCCAATCTCATGCATTCCGAAGAAGAATTTTTGCACGGAGCGGGGTTGGAGGCGCTAGCGCGTCATCAGCTCCTGAAGAGATTCGCGCTGAACGGGACCTAGATGCAGCGCACGTTCAACGTAAGCGTCAAACGTGCCGTAGCGCTCGTCTATTTCATCGAAAAAAGCCTGCAGGTATTCGGGACGAGCCTCTAGAAACGAGCGCAGGATGGCCCGCTCTTCATCGGTCATGCCCACCGATAGCCTTGCCTCCTCTTCCGCAACGCTTTCGGCGTTCAGTTCGTTGGCAAGCAGGTAGTTCGCCATGATGTCATCATCGTTTCGACCCGCAAGGCGCTCCAGAATGGCGGCAAGCACCCCCGTGCGGTCCTTGCCGCTTGCGCAGTGGATAAGCGCGGGGCACCTGTCGGACGCCATCGAGCGAAGAGCAGCGGAAAGGGCTGGATAATCATCCACATAGCGCTTGTAGTTCGAGCGCATGCGCTCGCCTGGTGCACCGTAGCGCCCGATAACACCTGCAACCAGGCGCTTTTCTACGTTCTTGCGCGGACGGTCTTCGCTAGGCGCCAGCGCAATCTGCTGGGTACCCACCAAATACGGCTGTGGAGCGCTAGCGGTTTCCGAGTCGTTGCGCAGATCGTAGACCGCACGAATGCCCAGCTCCTGCGTGAGAACGCGAGCCTCTTCTGGCGTGATGCCTGCCAGCTCGCTCGACCTGAACAGCTTGGCGCCCTTCAGGGGTCCACCGTCGATGGCGCGCACGTTGAACCCGCCGTAGGTTTCAACCAAATCGGGGTCAGCGGGTGGAAACACTTCGAAAGCGAAACTGGACACAAGCGGGGACGGGACGTTGTTGTTGTCGATGGCGCGTGCCTTCAAAAGATAGGTGCCCGCCATTTCGGGCGTGTAGGAAAACAACCAGTTGACTCCCCGTTCGGTCACCGCACCCGTTGTGGGGTACGACGTCCACGTTGCGCCGTTGTCCAGCGAAAGCTCGATGGCGGCAACCCCGGTTTCGAAATCGTCGACATACCCGGAGAATGCAATGGGGGAACCTACGCGGCACACACCGTCTTGCGAATCAAATGCTATGGCCACTTAGGTTCCTTCCCGCTTTCAGCTGTCACATTCAAGAAAACCCGCTAGACGGCGGGTTCTCCGATTATCCAAATGTGACAGCAACGACGCGTTGGTGTCACATTTCCTCGA
>CAMORQ010000019.1 GCA_946623915.1 uncultured Coriobacteriaceae bacterium
AATCTCCCAGCAGCGGCGACAGTCGATGCCGATATTCTACGATAAACACCATCACACATCAAACAGCCTGTGCGGTAGCCCAGGAATCACACGTAAACCGCCGCGCGCCCACTTATCGGAAATTATACGTACGCGCACGTAGCGTTGTTCGCATAGATATGCAGCTTCAAGACTACAATACCCGCCCATCGCAATCTAACCGAAAGCTCTTCATGTCCACCAGGGAGAAAAGCAACATAGGAAAAGACAAGAATAGGGCAATGTAGTATCGTGGCAAAACCGCAGGGGCCAGAAAGACCGACAGCACCACGATGCCCATGAACAATAGTCTGGGAAACCAGCGAGCGTCTCTGGTCATGGCGGCACGCGCTATGCAAGCAACCAACAGCCAGAAGTAAAACGGTATCGAAACAATAAGACACAGTATGGGGATCTTCTGCAAAACAAGGTTGGAAGAGATACATAGCAGAATGGCGACCATACCCAAGACAAGCGTCGCTACGATCACAGAGAGTCACAACAAGGGATCTTTCCAGCGGACCTTCTGAGTGAGCGTCAATTGAGTGCCGAGAACAAACGCTAGAGAAACACCAAACGATAATAACAGCGTTAGAACCGATTCGCACCTGTAGGCCAAAACGGAATCGACTGTTCGACGGCCTCTGAACGCCACCAGAACAGCAACGCATACTCCCAGTATCGCACGCAAAGCGTAGGCAATTAGTAAATTAATGGAGTAAAGACGCTGCGGACAATTTGCTTTCCACGCTTCTGCCGGAAGTCCCCAACCGCCTTTCCATTGATGCAACAGGAACTGCATCGAAGGATTCGTTGCTGCAACAAGCGCATGCTCTTCTGCCTGAATCCACTACTGCTGCTAAAAGCGTCCAGTATTTCACGCAAGATGCCAGCGTCAATTACGATGAAGCGAAGGGTCAGTTGCCCGACATCTCGCATCGTTAATCCGTGCTTCGCGCGCCGGCGACATCGAGGTGGCACCTACAGCGCCGTTCGGCTTTTCAATGGTATCAGGGTAGACGCGCGACACCTACGACAATCCGCGGCATTCGCTCCATCCCGCAAAAAGCGCAGCGCCGATACTCCAAGCATTCATTGGCTTGAGCCGTGTCGAATCCGCAGCCATCGATCCCGTGTAATTAAGCTAGGGCGATCCCGTCGGGTCGACGCCACCTTACACGATTTAGCCCACCATCTCTTCGGTAATCGTGGTGTCTTCGGGAATATCAACCCGCGCGGTCGATCCCACAACGCGGGCGATTTGCGAAGGCGGAATGCCAGTGCCTGGGCGTTTGAAGGTGAGCATGTGCTCTTCGATGGTCGCCCCTGCTGGGATGTCACACGTGGCGACAAGCGAACGGCGTGCGTTGACGCGAGCGAAGAACTCGGTTTCGCTGTACGCCAAATCGGGCGAACCCAGAAGCTTCTCGACGAATTCCACTCCTTCCAGAATCCCCCGGACGTCATCGGGGTCCATGGCATGGTAGTGGTCGTTGCCCGTAAGCGTTTTGTCCAGCGTGAAGTGCTTTTCCACCACCGTGGCGCCCATGGCGTAGGCGGTCTTGATCACGTCGTGGGACACGTCTGGCTTGCAGTGATCGGAATAGCCGATAATGCAGTCGGGGAACGCCTCGCGCAGCGCGGCGATGCGGCGCAGGTTGGCGTCTTCATAGGGCGTGGGATACTCCAGCACGCAATGGAGCAGCGTTAACGGCGCATCGTTCACTTCGCGCACAGCCGCCACCGCGGCCTGCATTTCGGAGAGATTGGCAGCGCCCAGCGACATGACGATGGGCTTGCCCTTGGATGCCTGGTAGCGGATGAACGGCAGGTTCGTCAGGTCAGACGAAGACACCTTGTATACGTCCATCAACGGCTCAAGGTAGTCGGCGCTTTCGAAGTCGAAAGCCGTGGAGCAAAAGTCCACTCCGATGCTCCTGCAATGGGCGGCAAGCTGCTCGTATTCGGCGCGCCCGAACGAATCGAACTTCTTGAACAGCTCGTATTGGCTGGTCGTGGGCTCTTCGCTTGTGTCCCAGTACGAAGGCGAATGCTTCGATGCAAGCGTGCCGGCCTTGTAGGTCTGAAACTTCACCGCATGCGCTCCAGCCTCCGCCGCCTCCCTGCACATCAACTTGGCGGCTTCCATGGTGGAAATGCCGCGCTGATCGGCAATGTCATAGTAGTTCACGCCGATTTCGGCAATTAACGTGAACTGCCCCGAAGTTATGCGGTCTACCAGGTTGCTCATAGTTGCTCTCCTAGAATAATGCGCTTGACGCGCTTCCCTCCCGAACGTAAGTCATTGGCAAGCATGCGGTTGCGCATCTCGCGTCGAACAGATTCGGCATCCACCAGCCAATCGAAAGTCTTGGCGATGTCTTCATCGCTTACATCGCTTCCCATGCCCAGGTTCACGAACCCGTTGTCCATTTGGGCGAACGCATGCAACTGCTCACGGGCGTTCTGTGCCAGCACAACAGCGGGAACGCCCATAGCGGCAAGCTCGAAGGTGGTACGTCCCTGCGAGCAGAAGGCCAAATCCGCTTTCGCCATTATATCGCTGACCCGGACCAAGTCGCGCACAACCGAAATGCCTTTTTCGGGCAGCGGAACGACCGTTTCGCCTTTGTATCCCGGGCCCAACACAAAGTCGAAGGCGACCCGCACTCCATCGGCGTTGTAGGACCGCGCGAGCGCATAGAGGCGCGACGACAGATCCAGCGGATCGGACCCGCCGAACATGACCAGCACTCGTTCGACCACAGGCGAAAACGGCTTTGGGCTCACTGTGAAAAACTCGTCACGCAAGCACACGTATTTGGCACCCGTGTACGCGTTCGGCAAAGGCGAGGCGTCTTCGTAGATGGCGTTGACCACTGCATTGGCCAGGCGCGCACCCTGCCCCAGGTCTTCGAACGTCACAATACGTTTGACGTGCGGATGCAGACCCAAGATATAGCCGGCGTCGGTATCGAGCCGATCGTTGACCACAATGTCGACCCCGGCGGCTGCGAGCCAGTCGAAGAATTCTTGGTCGTTGCTCACCTCGACCACCTGCATATTGCTCGCACGCAGCTTGTCTATGCCTTCCCGGTGGGCCCCATCGCACACAAACAACACCTCGTGTTCAACCAGTTCGTACGCAAGCGTCAAACATCGGAAAATATGGCCCATGCCAAGCTCAGGGTATCCGTCCACGCGGAAAACGATACGTTTGCGTGAAAGCATGGCCTCGCACACAATCCAATCGTCGAAGGTGTCGATGTCGGTTGCCTCGACTGCGGGAACTTCGAAGATGCCTACCTTGGCGCCGAGGCGGCTCTCGGGCATGACGCATGCGCGGCGCGCAACAAGGAACGCTCCTGTCTCGCGGTATTCGGGCGGTAGCTGCTGACGGTTCAAACGACGCTCGTAAGCGGGAACCACGGAACCATCTGAGTCCTTCTTCCAGCTTAAGTGTGGATCGTTCACCACGCTGATCAGGGAATCATCCGAACCTTGAACGAATGCCCCGAGCGCCGCATCGAGCGTTTCCGAGGTGAGCAAAGGCGACGTGGGCTGCAACGTGAGCACCGCATCATAAGGCCTTCCAACTCGCGGCTCCATGCGAACCACAGCGTCGTAAACCACCGGATCGAGCGTCACAGCATCAGCAGCTAGCTCCGAACCTCTGTCGAGCGCCACCACGCCCGTGAACTGACCGGCGAACGAGCGGATTTCATCGGAGTCGGACGTGACCACCACGTCGGTTACGAACTGGCTTTCAAGAGCGTTCAAGATGGAGTATTCGATGAGCGGCCTTCCGCACATAAGCCGCATGTTCTTGCGAGGAATCCCCTTCGACCCTCCGCGGGCAGGTATGACGGCAAGTATTTTCACCAATGCTCCGTCCCTTGCACAACATCAACTTTATCGGAACCATTGTGACAGATTAACGCGACAGATGACGTGACAGATTGGCGCATATTCTGGCTCATGCGTATGATAGAATCCGCAGCACCAGCTAGTGGCGCCGCCTACTCAATTGCCGTTGTGAATCGCGCGATGCCAACGAACGGTCAAAGTACAATGATTCAGCAATAACGAACGACAGACGACGGCGCGCAGTATTCGGTAACGCGCATGGTTGTATAATAGCTGCTGAAGTTAGTTCGGTTCACGGAGATAGGCCATGCGCATCGCGCTGCTTTCGGGTGCAGACAAGAATGCTGGGGACTTTTTGATAGTCCACCGCGCCAAGGCGCTCATGCAGTCATGCCATCCGGGCTGCGAAATCGTCGAATTTCGCCGCAATGAAAGCCTGGAACCGCACCTGGACGACTTGAACGCCTGCGACATTGCCGTATTCGCGGGCGGGCCGGGCTATGTGCGAGACAGTTACCCTGGGCGCTTCCCTCTGGTTACGGATCTTTCGCGCATACACCCTCCCCTATTTGCGCTGGGCATGGGGGGCTATTCGCCTATGCCCGCCGTCTCCTCATATCAGTGCACGGAAAAAAGCAGAGAACTACTCAATCGCATACGCGATGACGGCTTCGCGTTCGGATGCCGCGATGTGCTTGGCGAGCAGATTCTGCACAATTGGGGATACGAAAACACGGTTCTCACAGGCTGTCCAGCCTGGTACGACATTGCGCTAGCCGAAACGGACACATTCGCCGAGGGGCAACCAACAAGCTCCATAGAGCGTATTGCGATATCGGACCCCTCCAGCGTCTACAACATGCACTACGCACCGCTTCTCGTTGGGTTCTTGCACGACAGGTTCCCTTACGCCTGCATCACGTTCGTGTTCCATCGCGGATGGACCGCAGACGAATTCACCAATCCATCGCAGGCGAAACGTGCCGAAGAACTAAGGCTATGGCTGTCCGAACACGACATCGAATGTCTGGACATATCGTACGGGCACGAAGGTTTCAAGATCTATAACGAATGTGATCTGCAAATCGGGTTCCGCGTGCACGCCCACCTGTACACGCTAAGCCAGCGCAGGCCTTCCATCCTTATCGAAGAAGATGGGCGCGGCTTCGGCGCAAACAAAACATTGGGGCTTCCCCACATCGGCCTGTACCCTACCAGCTCGTTTGAACTCTACGGCAAAAAGGCTCTCAACAAACTCGCCGGCAAGCCGCCCTCCCTTAGCACGTTCGAAACCGAACGGTTCCAAAACGCCGTGGCGATGCGCCTGGAACAATGCCTGGAAAGCAACTTCACCGACGTCGCAACTGCGTTCGAAACCATGGTCGCCCATTACCCGGTCATGCGCGAGCACATCAGGAGCATGGCAAACGCAAACAAAGGCGCCTAGCCGCAACATGGCTTCCCGCACGCAAAAGTCCATACGCAACGCCACCGTAGGCTTGGGCGTCCAAATCTGCACGCTGCTGCTGGAATTCGGCGTGCGCACAGCGCTCGTGTATGGGCTGGGGCGCTACTACCTGGGACTGAATAGCGTAATGACCGGCCTTTTAGCCATGTATTCGCTGGCGGAACTCGGCATGGGCAACGCGCTGGTCTATTCCATGTACGAGCCGCTCGCACGCGGGGACCGATCGAAAACCGAAGCCTACCTGGCCCTATTCAAGAAGGTGTACCGAGTGATCGGTGTCACAATCGTCGGCATCGCCGTGCTTGCCACCCCACTGATCCCCCGCATCGTGAACACCGACATGACAACCGAAGTCTACACCATCTACGCTCTGTTCACCGCCAACACAGCCATCAGCTACCTGGCATTTGCCTACCGTGGGTCGCTCATGCAGGCGGACCAGAACCGCTATCTGGTGTCGCTGTCTGATTTAGTGTTCGCCATAGTGTCATCGACGGGGCAAATCGTCTGCTTCGCGGTTTTCAATAACTATATCGCGGGGCTGTGCTTCCTCGTGATCGGGCAGCTGCTGAAGAACCTGTTCGTATTCTGCCTAAGCAAGACTAAGTACCGCCACATTTCGTTCTCGTCTAAGGAAAAGCTCGCTCCTGCGGAAACCACTCAGCTGAAGAAGAACATCTTCGCCATGGCCATCGGCCGTTTCAGCGACACGGCCAACAACAGCTTCCTGAACGTGGTCATATCCGCTTTCGTCGGATTGGTGGAAAGCGGACTGTTCTCCAATTACCAGATGGTCTCCAACGCCATCGTGCGCCTTTCCACCCAGCTATTCGGTGCGGTTACCCCCAGCGTGGGCAACCTGCATGTGGAAGCACCTGTCGAACGGCAAAAAGAGGTGTTCCTCGAAATCACCTACCTATCAGCCTGGGTCTACATCACCATCGTGACGATGGTGTGGGCAGCCATCGACCCGTTCATCCAACTATGGACAGACTCCAGCGACTACATCCTCCCAAAAGCCTGCACCCTAGGTGTAGCGGTGAACCTGCTGACCATAGGGCTTTTACGCGCGACCGTCGTTTTCAAGGACGGCTGCGGTATCTTCTACCAAGGACGCTACCGTCCCGTGGCTAGCTGCATTTTGACCGTGGTGTTCGCCGTAGCGCTGTCCCAGCCCTTTGGAATTGCGGGCGCAATCTGGGCATCGCCCTTAAGCCGCGTACTAACCGCCTTGTGGTACGACCCGTACTTGGTCTACAAGCACGTGTTCGGGGAAAGGCCGTGGGAATACTATCTGCTGACTGCAAAATTCATACTAGCCACTGCCGCATCGCTGTCAATATGCACGTTTGCCTGCAAGCTAATCGCGTCCAACACCATAGGTACATTCTTGATAGCGGTAGCGTGTGCAGCAGTAGTATCGCAGGGCGTATTTCTCGTTCTTTTCGGAAAGAACCCGCATTTCATGGGTGCCGTTTCTCTTGTGCACAAGAAAAGACAAGCTGAGCAGCCGTCAAGCGGACAGTATAATAGTTGATTGACGAAGTCGAGCACAAATGAGGTGCGGGCGTCCTCGGAGCATGGTTGTAGCACTTTGTCACCCTGCCCACGTCCGCTCGTGTCGCACAGGCGCAGCTGTCATCTTTCACACTAACAGAGAGGGAGACCATTGACTTCCCTACCGGAAACAAACAGGCCTTCTCGCTCATATGGCAGCCAGAGAATCCGCGGACTGGCTGCAGAGGCATTTTGCCTGGTAGTCCTTGCTGCATGCGCAAGCCTCTCAACGCATTTTGCTTCAAGCATTGTTGCGTTAGGCGTATTTGTCGGATACATGATGCTGATTTTTTTCAGGCAACCATCGTTCTACTTGAAGTACCTACCTTTTCTATTTGCGCCGGCTACCAACATCATCGGATGCGCAATTTGCGAATTTAGCACCTTCAAACTCTACGAGCTAGAAGCGACAAGTGGCTTTGAAGGGTCTTTGCCTCTTCTCGCATTTTCAAGATGGCTTTTTGTCGCCATCCTGTTTGCGCTTGATTGCCACCTTGGAGTGCAGACGAAAATGCGCCCATACCGCGCAGACGGAAGAAGCCTTCTCAAAGAGAAAATCCGGTTTGCTGCCGAAACCGCCACTTTTGCGTTAGTGGCATTATTGTTTCTGCATGTAATTGCACGCCCATCCTTCCTCGAAGGCCTGGACAGATTCGAATACAATGCGTCTTACATGACGGGCATCTGGAGCATGCTGGATGCAGCCGTCATTTACCTCGTAGCATTTCCTGTCCTTGCAATCCGGCGCAACCAGCGCCGCGCGTTGGGCATCGCTACAATCGCCCTCCTATGCTTGCACCTATTCTGGACCGGAGAAAAATTTGGGGGCTTCTTTGCCATCGCATGTATTTTCGCATGTGCATTTTACGATCGGGCGCTTTCGCTTTCGTTCAGGAAGACAGTAATAACCGGCGCAATAATGATTTTTGTCTCCGTCGCCCTTGTCGGCACAGCTCTTGTTGCAAACTCTTTTATAAACAAGGACAATTCGGCAAATTACTACCTACCGCAACGAATCGCTCAACAAGGGCAACTATGGTGGAAAACCTTCAGCCAGACACACGGACAAGCGCACCCCGAAGAATTTTGCTCAGAATTAAAAGCGATCATCGACAGGAAAAGCTCGACTAAGAATAACATTGGTTCGGATAATGGCATCTACCGCATCATGTACTACACCGCACCCAAATCTAAAGTGGACCGCAAGCTAGAGTCAGGGTCACGCTACACAGAGGCAGGATACGCCGTTATGTATTACTATTTCGGCGCCTTGGGACCAGTCATTTACTCTTGCTGCATGGCGGCACTTGTCTTCTTAATACAGAACGCCCTTGTCAGAGCGCTTTGGACGATGGATCCACTTAAGATGGTGATTTTCCCGTACTTCTCATATGCATGCCGCACCGGGATCAACATGTTCGTCTTCCACAGATTCACGAGCATTGCAGCTATTCTCTCTTATTTGTATCTAACGATCGATGCGATTGCACGCAAGTCAAACACCCCCGAGGCACATAATCAGACAGAACAAAGCATCGAAGAATTAGGTGCGCCTACAGGTTAGGCCAGCACTCCACCACCTGCGACAGCAACAAGTGCTCCGAATCAAGAATCAGACTCATACGGTTTGCGAGGTTGGCAAACTTTTGCGGGTTGCCCACATCATCTACCACAACGCCACGTCCTTCCACTTGCGCCTCGTAAAGGACGGTCGTCTGCAGACCAATAGCATAACGCGTGCCCCCCAGTGATTCCTCCATGGAAACGGATGCTGGCTCTTCGTAGTCGTAGGCCGCAAACACCTGCCTGATAACGTCATTGTGGGAATAGCGCGGATGCGGCCGCACTTTCACGCGTGCACCGCGCCGGACAAGCTCCGAAAGAACCGACTCAATCAACGGAATCGAGCTTTCCTTTTCCGCGCAGAAGTAGTATGTGAAATCGTACGCCGGCTCCACATCTTCCAAACGCCATTTCTTCGACAGCTTTTCAGGTGTGTACACGACATAGCGCCCAACGTTAAATTTCAGGCGGTCAGCGAACATGGAAGTATAGCGTTCGTCCCATACGTAGAACTCAGAAAACCACGAGTAGGCCTGGATGAGGTCGAGCAAGTAGTGCCCATGCATGAACGAGACAATCTTCCGCCCACCCTGTTCGTATAGTTCGCGCAAGATGGGCGTGGCAAGGTTGCGTTCGTTCACGTATACAGCCACCGCCTGTGGGTTGTAATCGAGCAGCAACGAGCTATGCCTAGACAGCTCTTTCAGGACGTACAACAGAAAATACGGGCTGAAGGGGTGCCGCCGCCACGCACGCCAGAACAGTGCCGCCGCCTCGTCGCACATCCTTCCCGGCATTTCCCGCACTCCGGCAACTACGATGACATCGCCGTAGTCTTCACGCAGTGCGCCAGGCAGAATATCGTCTAGGCCAATTTGCTCAATCCGCTCCACAACCAATTTGCCATCTTGCGCAGATGCCAGAGCGCCGCGTCCACGCATCGACCGCAACAACGCGGGTAGGAGTGCCAGGCCGCTTGCGCAGTTAACCAGAAATCCTTTCGGTGCGGAAAAATATCGCATACGACACAGGTACTTGTTGTACGCTGCATCTACGCAGTCCGCGGGCGCAGGCAACGAAGCAAGGAACGAGTCCCATTCGGAAACATCGGGCTCGGTATCGGTATCTTTGATGTCGCCGATCACAAAGCGCGAATACATGGTCTTCAGGCCAGCCATCACGCATTCCCATAGTTCAGCTTGCAATCGCCCACAGCTTTAGGCGAAAGACCAATTGAAAAATCCCTCTTCAGCAACGATGCGACAAACCACCACACAACCATTGCCAGCAGGAGCATCTTCGCATTGCCGAGCGCATTCACCATATCCATACGGTGGATGTAGAAAGCAAGGTAGGAAATAAGCGGCACGAAAAACGGCGCATACCAGGCATCGCTGTACAGCAGCTCGTTGCCTTTCCATACCAGCCAAACCCAGAATGCGTACACCATCGCGATAACTGGGTACGACCCTATTGCATAGCACTCGCCCCAGAAGTTACTCGCAACGCCGTAGTTTGCATTCAGCGTTTCACGTACGATGCGGGACATGTACAGGTTCGTATTCGGGTCCACGATGATATCGTTGAGAAAGGGGACGATGGATACGATGCGCGCAACAATCGCATTCAAAGAAAGCGTTAAGCCCCGTCCCACAATGAGATTCAGATCGGCTAGCACTATGCGCGGTTCGCCCCATCTGAATATCCACAGATACGTGTCGGGGTCGGCCAGCGTGGCGGCAATAGCAGCAAAGTCGCCCGCTTTTACATCCAAGTATATCTTCTTATAAACCATCACCACGCACAATGCGAAAAAGCCGAGCACGAACACACCGACATTACGCTTGATTGAGAACGTTCCCCGTGTACTAAGCGAAAGAAGCGCCACAATGCATACGACCGCGATGTACGCGCGTGAGCCGATGAACAGGTGGATAAGGACCGGAGGCAGCGCAAGTGCAAGCAGCCCGTAGTGTTTGCTTTTCATCGCGTACGCAAACACCGCCATGGACATCCAAAGCCCCGTGACGTAGAGCGCACCGGTCTGCTCCCACACCTCCGCCTTTTCAGCGGTAAGTCCCGCAAGGCCTATCCGTCCGACATTCACCGCCATGATTACGAACCCAAGTACTCCAAGGACCAAAAATGCCCTGAACATGGTAGCGTCGTCGAACTTCGATTCCGATGGCTGTCTGTGTTTGCGTATTCCGTGGTCGTACCAATGGGCGACGACGAGCAGGACCACCACCTGGACAATCACGATCGCATACACCTGCGGCGAGATCGCGGCATCGTAAATACGCGTAGCCACAACGCCTCGAGAATAGATGTGAACCGCTTCCGTCGCGCAATAAATGTTGTAGATAAGCAAGCAAATTAAAGCAACACTGAACATGTCGAAACGCCGGGCAAGCACATACGCACCCGTCACAACCAAAAGGACGATGAACAGCACGTTAACGCCCATGCCTAATACGCGCTCCTATGCATCGACAGGGGCCTCGGAAAAAGCAGACTCATCCACATACACCAAACCGGTCACACTCGCCCCAGCAATCCGCAATGCAGCAACGGCATGTTCGACATCGCGGAGCGAGTCCCGCCATTGAATGGCGGATACCACGGTGCAGTCCGCCTCGCGCGATACGTACGAAGCGCTCACGCTTTCGGTAAGGGGGCAGCAACAAATCACAACATCTCCGTCTGCATAGTCAGAACCGGAAAGCGTTCTTTTTTCAGGCGAAACGGTTATCGCGCGGGAGAAAGCGTCGGCACCTCCCGCTCTCGTCAGCGCGTCGCCCACCAGCAAAGCTGACGCTTGGTTGGCTGCTGGAACAATGCACGCGCGCAACGGAGCACCGCAGTCCGACGAGAGCCTTATATTCGCAGCAAGCTGTTCGGCCCCGCCCTTCGAATCCAAACTGCCGAGCAAAGGCAATTCGAAAGAGCGCTCCAACCCTTCAGCAGATTTGACAGCGCGCCGCCGCATGTCGATTGCAAATAAAACCGCCAATACAATCAGCAACGCAGACAGAAACGCCACAATTGCGCCGCGCACTTTGTCTGGAGACCCATCATTCGCCCTTTCCGCTGGATTTCGATGAAATCGGGTATCGGGGAACATAGCGTAGGAGTTCTCGTACGCCGTATCCATCAATTCATTTGCAGTGCGAACGCACGATTCTCCATCCGGTCCTTTAACGCTCAATGTAATGGTGTTGGATACGTTGCTTGCTGAAACGGAGACCGTCAATTCTTCGAACTCTCTGTCCGCGACGACGTATTTGGTCATGTTTCCAATGGATGCGGCATGGTCGGACACGACCATGGTGGTAGACGCCGAATAAAGTGGAGGAGCAAAAAGCGCAACGACCACACTTACTACAGCAGCAGCTAGGGGGACAGCTATTAACGCCTTCCAGTATCGCCTGATGAGCAATAAGTATTCCTGTGCGGTCATAGGCAAGCTCTCGCAAAAGCAAATCGTTTTGGCAAATCAACCTGATTGTATCATTGCGTCGCAAGGATTACGCGGTGGACCTAAAGCAAGAAGCGATTAGCGCAATGGAATCGTCCAAGGACAAGCAGGGGCGCCAGCCAAAATCTCTTGAAAACAAAGTGGCGTCAACGGCCGACGTACAGCAACTTCGCTGCACCCTATCGTCGATTACCGCACGCACGGTACCAAGCCCCTCTGCAAGAAAGACGCGCTGAACCGAACCGACCATGTCGGTAAGGGTGAAGCCATCTTGCCGTCCCAGATTGTATACCGGCTTCCAAAAACGCGGATTGCCCGCCGCCATGGCAACCAGCCCATCCGCGGCATCGGAAACATCCAAAAACGAAAACTGCCTTCCAGCTTCAAGAACGCGGAGAGTCTCCCCGCCAAGGGCCTGGCGAACAAGGCGGTTCACCACACGTTGGTCGAATCCCGGACCTATCAAGCTTGCCATGCGAACGCTCGTGTGCGGCACGGCACCGCACTCTTCGCCCAATGCTTCCTCGGAAGCAAGCTTCGCGATCGCATACGGTCCTTCAGGCTTAGGCAACATGTCCTCCGTCGCCGCAACCGTGCGCGTTGCATCGTAAACGCTCTGCGACGACACGTTCACGACGGCAACGCCCACCCGTTGCGCCGCCCGGAACACCGCACGGGAAAAGTCCAAACCTTGCGCAAGGGCGTCAGCGTCTGATGTGCGAGGAAATGCGCAATGGAGTACCGCATCGCAACCATCCAAGATTGCAGCTTCGTCCAAGAAATCGGAAGGCGCCACTACTTGCAACATATGCGGCGCAAACGCCTTGGCAGCGCCTTCCAGCGACCGCGATGAAGCCGCCAGGACCTCGTCACCGCGAGCCGCCAACACTCGCAGCAGCTCGCTCCCGAGGAAACCGCCCGCACCTGTTACAGCAATTCTCATGCAAAGCCCCATCCATCCTTGCACAGCAAGTCTTCGATGAAATCAGATGGCTCCAATCCCGGAAGCAGAAGGCTTCGCCCGCATGGGTCGAACACCCCGACCGCATCCTGCAAACCAAGCACCACATCTTGAAGCCGCGACGCATCGTCTACGTGCCCCAAAACGCGCAAAGCGATCTGGTCCAACTGTCCCAAAGCCTCTTTGGGCAGAGTCTCCCCTTCCACATGCGCTTTCACACACGCAGCCACATACGAGCTTTCGCCAATCGCATCCAGGCCGTCGAAATGCCCGACAGTCCCCG
>CAMORQ010000020.1 GCA_946623915.1 uncultured Coriobacteriaceae bacterium
TGTCCAAAACGAACTCGTCGACAAGTTGCTGGTCTCCTTCGACATGGATGTGCACGCCGTCGACGGCGTTCAGCACCCAACCCGAAAGCAGGTAGCGCTTCGCCAAACGATAGACGAAGGGGCGAAATCCCACCCCTTGCACCACGCCGGTTACCTGTATGTCGAGCGCGTTGAGCATGCGGCCTTGTAAGCGAGAGCTAGGAAAGCGTGCGGCAAATGCGATGCACCACTTCGCCGAGCTGGCGCAGAACGATACTCGAGTTGTCGGGCAGGTGCACGTGCATGCAGCGCCGTCCGCGCTCGTTGAGCACCTTCAAATCGCCTTCCGCCTGGGCTTTCGCCAACGCTGCGAGGCTGGGAGCGACTGCATCTTCGAGGGGAATGTCCTTCAGCTCTCCGGCGGACACGATCAAGAACACGCCGTTGTTGGGACCGCCTTTTTGCAGCTGGCCCGTGGAGTGCAGGTAGCGTGGCCCGATTTCCAGACACGATGCAACGCCACGCTCCGCCGCCACCGAATGGCGGATGGTCTCGAGCGCTTCACGGCGGCCTTCGCCGGCGAACGGCAAGAACGCGTTCAGCGCGAAATAGTCGCCGGGCTTCACGCTGTCGAGTAGGGCATGGAGCGCCACTTCCAGGCTGCGGGCGCCGCGCAGCGCGTCGCTTAGGCGCACTTCCACCTGCCCCATGGAAAGCGAACCGATGCTGTCCTGCACGAAGTCGGGCTCGGAATGACCGTTCTTCAGGATGTCAAGCACCGCGTTTTTTGCAGCGGACACGTCGGGCTGGTCGAAGGGGCACACCTGCATGAGGTAACCGCACATGGCGATGGCGTACTCCCACATCACGAAGTGCTCGGCCAGCTCGCACACGTTTTCGATGGAGTATTCCATGCGCGGGATATCCGGACTCATGTACGAGTAGCTCATCTCGAAGTTCTTGCGCTCGTCCCACAGGTCGGTCTTGGTCTTGTACATGATGGCCGTGCGGTCACCGGTGTCTTCGGTCATGACCAGCGGGTCGATTTCGATGTTGGGAAGGATGCCTTTGCCGTCCTTGCCCAGGCTTTCCGCCACAAGCTGTTCGATCCACAGGCCCAGCACGCGGCCGCGCTTGGGAGCCAAGAAGCAGAACTTATCGCGCCCGTCCTGGTAGTTGTCGTACAAAAACGCCGCTAGGCGGATAGCGGGGTTTTCGGGCGAATCTTCGCTGCACATGCGCTCGGCGTGAACCGCATGCTCCATGAATTCCTTCATGTCGATGCCCACAAGCGCAGTGGGCACCAAGCCGAATACGGAAAGCGCGCTGAAGCGCCCGCCCACGGACGGCTCGCCCAAAAACAGCGCGTACCACCCCTCATCGATGGCCATGCGCGCAAGCTCCGTTCCCGGGTCGGTGATCGCCACCAACTGCTTGGCCACTTTTTCGGGAGGAAGAACGCGTTCCATTTCGGCGCGCACCGCCTTCAGCATCAAACGCGTTTCCACGGTCGTACCGCTCTTCGACGACACGATGACCATGGTCGATTCAGGGCGCAGGCCGGTCATGATCGACCGGACGCGCACGGGCGAATCCGAGTCGAGCACGCGGAACTTCACCGTAGCCGAATCTTCCTTGTTATATTTGGTGATGGTCATGGGCGCCTGCGTGGATCCGCCTTCACCGATGAGCAAAACCGCCCGCATGCCCGAAGCGATGGCCTCCTGCGCGAATTCGACGATACTGCTTACCGGATAGGGCGGGTTGGACGCCAAATCCACCCAGCCCATGAATTCTTCGGCCTCTTTCTGAGCGTGCGGGTCGAAGTCGTAAACGGTGGCGTCTCTGGCACGAAGCCGGCTGGCCACCTTTTCGTTCACCAACGTATCTGCAGATGGATACATTTGCGTCTTGGCAGATGCTGCCATGCCAAGCCTCCTAGATTTCCAACGCCTTCTTCAGCGCCGCCACGCGCCGGCGGGACACCGGAACCTTTTCTTCGCAGGAATCCAGCGAAAGCAAGAGCGTGCCGCCGGAGACCATCTCCACTTCCTTCACCTGCGACAGGTTCACCAGGTAACCGCGGTGCACGCGGAAAAACCCGTGGCTTTCCAATTTCTTTTCCAGCTGAGACAGCGACGAGGTGCTGAAGAACCGGTCCTCGTCTGTTTGCAGGTAGGAATAGTCGTCGCGCGCCATCACGAAGCGGATGGAGTCGACGCCGATGAGCACCTTCTTGCCGGCCTTTTCGACCGGAATGCGCTCGTTTTTCTGTGCCTGAGCCTGCAGGCGCACCACGTCGCGGACGCGCGAAACCGCCTGCTGCAAACGCTCCATTTCGACAGGTTTGACCAGGTAGTCGACAGCGTTCACGGAAAAGGCGTCCAGCGCGTATTCGCTATACGCGGTAACGAACACCACAGCCGGCGGGTACTTCAGATGCTGAAGCGCGTCTGCCAACTGCAAACCCGTTGCCTCGGGCATGCTGATATCAAGGAACACCAAGTCGCACGGATGCCCTTTCAGGCACTCGATCGCTTCGCGCACGCTGCCCGCTTCGGCGACCACTTCCACGCGGCCGTCTTCGGCGAGCAGGTAGCGCAGCTCCGAGCGAGCCGGCACTTCGTCATCGACGATGATGGCCTTCAGCACAACGCACCTCTTACAGCAATCTCGCCGCAGCGCGAGACGGCTACAGCGTTAACCAATATCGTGCAATTATAACGGCTTACGTGGACGATTCCCGTAAATGCGCCGCTTCTTCACCTGCGATGCCCAGATGCTTGACGCCACCTTCCACACAGCCGCCCCGCAAGAACAGCGTAACCGTGCATCCCTTGCCTTCTTCGCTTTCGATGCTCATGCGCGATTCGTTCCCGTAATAGGCGCGCACGCGTTCCTGGATGTTGCGCAGGGCGATTCCCAAACCTTCCGAAGAGGACCCCTGGTTCAAGCCGGCATGGACCCCTTCGCTCATGCCCACTCCGTCGTCGGCGACCACAATGGTCAAATCCCCGCCCGACTCGTGTGCCGTACAGGTTATGTGCAGTGTTCCTTCGGACGGCATACCGTGGCGCACGGCGTTTTCCACAAGCGGCTGGACCATGAACGCGGGGACGTAGCAGCCGAGCAGTCTTTCTTCCACCTGGACGTAAAACTGCAAGCGCTCTTCGCCGAAACGCGCGATTTCGAACCCCACGTAGCGCTTCGTCTGGTCTAGCTCGCGTTCAAGCGTTATCAGGTCGGAGGAGTTTTCCAGGGTTGATCGGTAGAAGACGGCGAACTCGCGCAGGAGGCCGCGCGCCTGGTAGGGATCGGTGCGGATGAGCGCTGCGATCGTATTGATGGTGTTGAACAGGAAGTGCGGGTTGATCTGGCTTTGCAGCACTTTCAGCTCCATCGATGTAGCCAGCTTGCGCTGCTCTTCGAGGGCACGTGCGGCCGCTTGCGTGGAAAGCAGCTCGGCGAAACCGAGCGCGATGGATTCCTGCGTTTCCGAAAGGCGACGAGCCGATGGGTAGAAGAATTTCAGGGCCCCTATGGTTTCTCCGCCGACCACAAGCGGCGCGATGATGGCCGCGCGGATCGTGCTGGACTCGGGAAGGCCAATCTCTTCGCGCGTGTGCAGGATGCGCACCTGACCGTCCGCGATAACGTTGCGTGTCGCCTGCGTGTGAATCGGCGATCCCACGACGTTGAATTCGCTGTCGCGGCCGGCATAGCCCAGAATGCGCTCCGTGTCGGTTACGGCCACGGCAACCGCCGAGGTCGCAGGCAGCATCAACTCGCAAATCTCCTGGGACCCTGACTCGTAGAACCCTTCATCGCTCATGGCTTCGAGGGTATCGCTTGCCAAGGTGAGCACAGCGTTGGACTGCGATGCGCGCACCCGGTCGGGCTCGAGCCACAGGCCGATGAGCACCAGCAAGCTGGCGGTGAACGTGACGCCGGCGATGAACAAGGCGACGATCACGCGATGCGGACTGACCAAGTTCACGAACAGCACTGCGGCTGACACGGCAGCGATCAGCACCAACGCAATTTCGGCAATAAGGAGCTGTCTGCGACGCGCAAGGCCCATGCTATCCCACCACGAATTCGTTGATGGCCATGAGCGCGGCGACGAACAGGAGGAACATGCCGAACCCCAAACGAAGCGAACGCTCGGGGATGCGTTTGATCAGGTTCGCGCTGCCCATGGCCGCCGGAATGGATCCCGCTGCCGTCGCCAACCCCACCACGATGTCCACGTTGCCCATAGCACCCTGGGAAATCGCCCCCGACATGGCCAAAATAGCAACGGCAAGCAACGACGTAGGCGAAGCGTGCTTCATGGAGATGCCCACGCCCGAAAGGAAAATGGGCACCATCAGAAAACCGCCGCCGAGGCCGACGTAGCCCCCGGCCACGCCGGCAACCAAACCCGCCACAGCTCCGATGGCATACTGCTTGCGGGAAAGCTTAGGCGCGGGCGGCACTTCGACCGCGGTCGCACCTCCTGCCTTGCCCGCTTTGCCCGCATTGCCGAGCTTGCTACCAGAGACGCCCGTCTTCGGTACGGCAAGCCCCTTGCGAATCATGGTGATGGCCGAATATGCAACGACCGCCGCCGTTGCCGTCATGACCAACCAGGCCGGCGACATGGTGGCAAGCCGCACGCCCAACGGAGCAGTAAGCGCTCCGCACGCGCCGGCAATCAGTCCCAGGGGCACAATGCACAAACGGTTTCTGATGTGGGCAACAGACCCGGCAACGGAGGTGAATATCATCGTGAACAGCGACGTGCCCGTCGCCGCCAGCGCGCTCATGCCGAAACCGAGGCGGAACAGGGGGACCATCATCGATCCGCCCCCCACGCCCAAGAGGCCCGAAATCCCGCCGATACCCACGCCACACAGCGCTGCAAGCAAGAATCGAATCACAAGCGGAAGACCTCTTGCGCTATTCGTCGAGGTTCAGGCGGATTTCGCCTGTCGAACCCGGGTCGATGTAACGAGGCTCGCGCGGACGCCCCGTGGCTTCGTCCACGCTGACGACCGAGCGCAACAGTGCCGCAGACAGCTCTTTGTCGCCTTCGGTGCGAGACATCAGCTCGGGCCACACTGCCTGGAACCCGAAGTACTTGGTGCAGTTTTCCTGGGCGTACTCTTCCGCTTCGCGCGACGCCACACTCGCCGCTTCTCGGTAGGCGGCCTTGTCGGGGCGGCCGAGGCTGCGCAGCCACGCCGTGCGGCGAATGCGCTTTTCGATCCCCTCTTCCAGGAAGGGACCGGGATACGGCTCGAGGGACGATGGCTTTATCTGCTGCAGGTCTACCTGCGAGCGGCTGTATTCGATCTTGCGGAATTCGTAGAGCCAGCGGTAGATGTCCTGACGGAAGCGCGTGCCTTCGCTGCGCGTTTCGGGGGGCAAATGCCGCAGCTGCCATTGGTTGTCGAACCACATGTCCGACCCGTACATGCGCAGGTTCAGCAGGTAGTCCAGATCCTCGCCACGCACGCACCAGGGATCGAACGCCAGGCGCTTGAACGCTTCCCGGTGGATAGCCAAGCAACCTCCGCACACATGGTTCGAACGCGACAAGCGCGGGCCGCGCATGGCTTTGTCAATCCACTTGTTGAAAGCGCTGCCCTGCTCCCAGTAGCGGTTGTACCACTTGTTCTGGCTCATGGAATGGTAGGTGCCTTCGGCGTTTAAGTAATAGCCGGTCTTCGCCAGAATGGGAATACCGCGCTTGGTCAGCTTGCCCAAACCATAGGCGGCCTTGGACACGAATTCGCGGTCGTCGACCACTTCGTCGTCATCCAAAAACACCACGGCGTCGAATCCCAGCACGTTTGCCAGGACCAGCCCCAGATTGCGCACGGCGCTGTAACCGGCAAGCCCGATTTCCTCTTCGAGACCTTCGAAACCCAGCTGCGCGAAACGTTCGCGCACAAGCGCCAGCTCCTTGCCGCCCACAACCAAGATGTCAAGCGAGGTGAACGCGTCGCAGATAGCGTGCACTTCGGCGACCGCCTCTTCCTGGATTTCTTCGTCGGCGGCAACGAGCACCGCGATCGGCACCATCTGGTTCACGCCGCCCATCGACTCGAGACAGCGCGAAAGGTCTTCGATGCGCCCAAGCACAGAAGGATGGTCGTACGTTGTTGCCAGAGTCTTTCCGCTCCGTTGCGAGCGGTCGGTGACGAAAACCGGTATCACCATCAGTGGATTCACGGAATCACTTCCTTTATGTAGCGTGGCTTACCCTGCCAGCATCGTTGCGTACAGATTCTGATGCTCTACGTTGTCGCTCACGCCGTCGAAGCGCCTATTATACCCCCTTGGTTTGCAAGGCCGTTGTGCGACAGACAAGCGGACAGCAAAGCCACACGCGAGCACACGGGGCGCTGGCGCGAGGGCGCAGGGGATGCGGGAAGTACAGGGGCGCGGGCGGGGGTTGCGAGGGGCGCGGGCGGGGCGTGCGGGGCGTGCGTGCGTGAGCGGGGGTTGCAAGGGGCATGGGCGTGAATAGATAATTCTCCGTGACGTTCTAAAAGTATACCTTACAAGGAATACTTTTATGGAACGGGTGCCGACGGCTGCGGTCGCTCGGCTAGACGCTCCTCTTAAGACTCCAGCGAGGAGGCTACCGCGTACAGCTCGTCGCGGAAGGGCACGGTAGTGGCGATCATGCGCACCAACGGGGCTGCCGGCTCGAGGATACCCGCATCGACCATGGCCACGAGCGCTTCTGAAGCTATCTGGCGAACACGCGGAGAGGGTCCGACCCCGATACCGTCGCGTTGCAGCATTTCTCGCGCTTCGGCAACATTGGGGATACCGGGGCGCAGCCCACCGTCGATCGTAGCCATTTCGGAGAGCAGCTCTTCCATTTCCTGGATGACCACTTCGGGACGCGAAAAGGAATGGTGCGAACACAGCACGTAGCATGCCAGACCCGATTCGCGGCGCCCCGTCTGCCATAAAGCGTATGCCAGGCGGTAGTAGACGAAGGCCAGCACGTGTTCGAGCGACGCCAAGGAAAGCGCCTTCTCCAGATACGGTATAGCATCTGCATAGAGCTGCTGGGCGAACAGGGCGTTTACTGCATCGGTGTAGCCGATGGTGCTCGTGGGCGCCAACTCGATGCACGCTTGCGCCTGCTGAAGGCCCCGCTCGGGCTCCCCCATCTCGCAGTACAAATCGCACAGGATGGACCGAGCGCGGAAACCCGAATCCGAATAACGGCAAAAGCGCACGCTTTCATCGAAGTCGCCGAGCGAAACGAGGAAACGCGAAAACGCATCGGAGCAATACAGGGGCACCACCCCGTCGGGCAAGTCCGCCACGGCAGCATCAGCCTGCGCCGCAACGTCTTCGAGAAGCGCAATGGCCGCAAGGGGCGCCTCTTCCCTGTCCGATTCCGCCGCATGCACTTTGTCCCACGAGTCGCTGGGCATGTCGGAAAGCACATCGAGTTCGCGCACTTCGTCGGCCAGAAGCAGGGGTCGCAGCACTTCGGGCAGTGGACGGTCGTCGTCGATGACCATACGGTGGTTTTCCTGCAGCACGCGGTCGAACTGCGGATCCGACGCAGCGGCGCGCTCTTCAAAGGCCTGCAACCACGCGCCATCCTGGGTTTCAATGCGGGGCACGATTTCGGAAATAAACGGAAGGCGGTCGACGTAATAGGACAGTGTCGCATCTTCCGCCAGGCTGCAAGGATGGCCGACCAGGCGAATGCGGCGAATGCCCACGCTCGTTCCGAAAGCGACAGATGACAAAACAGCACCGAGCGACATCGCGTAGCGCCATGCCATCTGGGGCGACTCGGCAGACGTGTCCAGCCAGGTTCGCTGTTCCTTGTCGTAGCCATGCTGGGGCATCCACGAGTCAAGCGGAATGGCGTAATCCACGCGGAACAGCCCTTCAGCAACGTTGCAGTCGAAGTCGTAGGATAGACGGAACGGCACGACGAGCTTTTCGACCGCAAGCGCAAAACGCGTGCGCACATCCCATTCGCCGCCTTTGCGACCCATTGCCGAATGGACTTCCTGCAACGGATTGGACGCAACGCCGCCCGTCGCGTCCAGGGCGAGCAGGGAAATGCTGTTTATCCAACTGGTGTCTGCTTCGTAGCAGCATTCTTCGCTCCACACGCGCATTTTGGACCGTTCGACAAACGTCTGGCGCATGAACAACAGCCGGTTCATGGCCGCCTCGGCGGCCAGCACGCACGAGAGTTCCTCGCGGGAAAGGTCGGCATGGGCAAATCTCATCCAAAACATGCCTGTGCCGGACAGCCTGATGACCGAAAGGTCGTTGGCCGCCGCGATGCTACGAATGCGCGATGCCCCCACCTCGGCGAACAGACGCGCAGCGTAGCGAGCAAACCCGATGCCGGGCTGCTTGTCGTCGGTGGCGCTGGGCCCGAGCATGATCATATCGATTGCATCGGGCAACTCGGACGCCGTCAGTTTCCCGAGCAGATCGTCCATTGCCTCGATTTCTTCTTCCTTGGTGAACGGATGGGGAGGTTGCGGATAGTCACCTTCCTCGGCCTCCGGATAACAGGCCGGAATGCGCGAGTACACCGAACCTTTTCGGCGCCCATGCGCTCCACCGAACAACTTTTCGAACAGTCCTTCGCTCACGATGTCTTTTCTCCTGTGCGTTTACTTTGTATGTTGTTAATTGGTTCCATTATACGGCAGGCAAAGCATGCCGCTGCAGAACCTTGCATCGGTTGCGAAACCGAAATAATGGAATAGCAAAAAGCCCCGCTGGCGTTAGACGGGGCTGAAAGAGCAGCAGCCGGAGGTTACGCCCGGTCCGGCTGCTGCGTGCTCTCGCTCGACTGAACCTGCGAGATAGGCGCAGTATCAGCCGTTGCCTGTGGCGGCTCTGCGATAGCAAGGAATGCCGAGCGCATGCACCAGGCGAGCACGACGACTAGAACAGCAGAGATAAGCAGTCGTATTAACAGCTGCCTTCGTTCCCTGTGCGCCTGGCCCGTGAACACATAATGATGCTGCGGACCACCGCCGTACACGTACACACCCTGAATTCGTTCGTTCATGCTGCGTCTTTTCTCTAGTACGTTTTTATTGCTGCATTGAGATGTATCAGGTGCATCATTTATGTTTCTACCATATATTGTGGTTATAGTCCATGGAAATGCGGACATTTTGGGAGAATTCTCAATATGTCGGCCCGCACGCCCTGTCACAGCTGGCTCACGCGCCTTGCGCGCACGCTTCATGCTGCCAACACGTTGCCGACTTTACTGAAACCTCAATTAACTTCTGTGTTAAATCGCCCCATCGGGTACCCGAGGTGGTAGCATGTACGCAAGCACGTATATGAAGGGTGGGACACATGAAATATGCAGGAAAAATCACAGCAGCGGCCCTAGCGATATGCACGGCTTGTGCGCTGGGCGCATGTGCGCCAGCAGCTTCCAGTTCTAGCTCTGCGTCCAGTTCTAGCTCTGCTTCCGCTTCGAGCTCAACCGGAACGTCAGCTAGCGCTTCGGCGTCGAGCGCCTCCGCATCGAGCGCTTCTTCTTCCTCTTCAAGCGCGGTCAACGACATCGGCGATTACGAAAACGCGCACTTCGGCATTCACTACACCCTCCCCGAGGGCTGGGCATTCCAGGACAAATCGCGCCTTTCCGAAATAAACACACTGAGCGCCAACATAGCAGACGGCTCTTCGATTGACATGGTAGCCTCGTCTCCCGACGAAAACGCCACGGTCGTCATCACCATCGAGCCCGCAGGCGAATCAAACGCCGGGCAAACGGCAGAAACCCATCTGCAAGCCGTCGTCAAGCAGACCACGGAGTCTGTTTCGACAGGCGACAACGCGTCCAGCAGCGCAGCCTCGTCCGACAGCGCAGCCTCGTCCGACAGCGCAGCCTCGTCCGACAGCGCCACTTCCTCTGAAAGCAACGTGTCGGTTGTCACCGAAGACGCCACGTTGTCCTTCGATGGGTCCGACCGCGTTCTGCCAGCCGCGTTCACCACGATCACCATCGATGGCACCAACATCCACATGGGTCAGACAACGGTAGAAGAAGAAGGTAACTTCCTCGACCTCATCGCAGTCGCCGAAAGCGAGACGGCGGTCGAGGATGCGCTTTCGGGCCTTCGCTTGATTCTCGAGTAATAGACGTATCGCGCTTATAAACCAATCCGAGCGAAACGCGGCGGTTCTGCAAAGAACTGCCGCGTTTGTTTGTTGGGGGCCCAAACGGACTGGACGGGGCAGCGCGCGAGCGGGCACCTGGGATACGAAAACACTGACAAGCACCCGGGCGAACGAATATGGACAGGCACGTCGAGCAGATACGCGCAAGCAGGCGATTGCAGCGCGCTGTACCATGCAAACTGCGGCCACAGGTTTGGCGCATGCAGCTTCGGCGCGTGCCGCCGGCACGTGCCGGGGCTGCCGCACTCCCCTGCTTACTCGCTACGCAGGGCTTCGACCGGATCGCGCCGCGACGCCGCCTGACTGGGTATAAGGCCTGCCAAAAACGTCAGCAGGACGCTGATCCCCACAAGCACGAGCGCCGCCTCCCAAGGAAGGGACATAACGTTGGGCACATCCCATCCCGCTTCCACGAAACGGTTCACCGGAACCGACACTGCCAGCACCACCGCGATGGCAAGCACGCCGGCGATGAGGCCTTCGATAATCGTCTCCGCATTGAAAACGTTGGCGATGTTACCCTTCGATGCACCCATCGCGCGCAGGATGCCTATTTCCTTTTTGCGCTCGAGCACCGAAATGTAGGTGATGATGCTGATCATGATCGAGCTGACCACGAGCGAGATGGACACGAACGCGATAAGGACCAGGCTGATCGCGTCGATGATGCTAGTCACCGAGCCCATGAGGACACCGGCGAAGTCGCTGTACTGGATGACGGAATCCTCGTCGCCCTGCTCTTTCATCTTGTTGTTGTACGAATCGATGATGTTGAGCACTCGTTCCTTGGACACGAAGTCGACCGGATAGATGTTCACCGTTTCGGGCGAATCGAGCTGCGCGTATCCCAGCTTTTTCATGTTGTTGTCGTAGGAAAGCGAGTCGGCGTTCATGAAGTTGGTCAAAAGACTGGTCAGGTCGTCTTGGCTCATGTTGAACTGGATGGCATTGGCAAACGCCTTCTCGTCGAAGCTGAAACCCTTTTCCATGGTGTCCTGCAGGGTAGACATTTTGTCTTGCAGCTGGCCGGAAATGGCCTCGGATAGGGTCGTGCCGATGTTCTGCGTGGCCAGGGCCATCTGCTCTTGCATGGCGTAGGCCAACTCGAGCGCCATCAGCTGCGAAGCCTGCTCGGTCATTTGCTGCATCGCAGTCGCAATGTAGGGCGCGAACTGGTTCTGCATGTAGTCCTGCATCGCATCGTTGAATTCGGTTTGCGCCTGCTCGCCCACCTGTTCGACAAGCGGCGTGACTATCTTCTGGGCGCTGGGAGTCTGCAGGTATTCCTGGAAGAGCTGGCCGTAGTTCGGCGTCGTTCCCACCGCGATCTTGTTGTTCTTCAACGCCCACGCCATGAAGTCGGCGGACAGCTCGTCGGTCGCCTTGTTGATGGCTTTCTGCTGATCGGCGCTCAGTTCGGCGGCGCTTTCGGCAAGACCGGACGATTCGGCGTCGAACTGCGGAGCATTGGCCATAATGTCGCGAAAGGCGTCTTCGCTGAACGCGGACTCGATGACGCTCGAGTCGATCTGGAACGCGTTGGGGTCGAATTCCATAAGCGACGGATCGATCTCGAGCGCGTTCGGGTCGATTTCCATGTTGGACATGTCGAGCGACTCGGTGTCGAATTTGAACGCGTCGTTCATCGCCTTTTCATCGACCGTGAACATGGATTCGAAATCGAATTCGGTGCCTTGCGCGTCGCGCAGCTGTTCGAAGGTTTCGCCCGTAAACACGTCCGTGTCCTGATGGTCGTTTTGCTGCTTGACGATGTCGGACTCGGCGGCAAGCTGCATCAGATGCTCGGTCAGTTCAGGGGTGTAGGCAATGCCCTGCTGAAGCGCAATCGAGTTCACGTCGGGCGAAGGCTGCAGGACGCCGACCACCTTCATGCGGACGCCGTCGGCGATCTTCTGCTTCATCTTCTCTTCGTCGTTGGAAATGTCCGTCCAGATCTTCTGTTCGGCGTTGTACTCGTACAAACTGACGCTGGGCACCACAGAAAACTCCATGTCAAGCGCCTTGTCCACCGTGAAGTCCTGGGCGGTTTCCGGAGCCTTCACTTCCCTGCCGTCGAGGGCGTCTTTGGCCATCTGGTCCATGACGTCGGGGTCGTAATAGCCGATGCTGTAGAGCGTGTAGTCCATCAGCCGCCCCGTAGACGACAGCACAAGCGCGCACTCGTCGTAGGATTCGGGCCAACGGCCAGCCACCACGTCCATGTAGCCTTCCAGCAGCGAACGGTTGTCCATCATCTCGTTGAACACTTCGGACCCTGTGCCTGAAATGCCGAACGCAGACGCGTCTACCCCTCCGGTGAGCGTGTTGCCCATCGAAGAGGGGTTCAGCTTTTTAACGCCGTTCGACGTGTCGGTCATGTACACCTGCGGCACGATGCCGTAGGTATATTGGACGGTGTGCACGTAGTTGTCGATGCCCGTCTCTCCAGCATCCAAGTATTCCTTGAATGCGGACAGGTTGTTGCTCTTCACCTGGGCGAACATGTCCGTCATCATGGGGATTTCCACGATTTTGTCGGTCACGCGCACGGGCTTTTCCTCTTCGACCGTGCCCATTATCCCCTGCATGCCACGGTCGAATTTGCTCTCCTCTTCCTCTTCCGACTCCTCGCCTTCTTCGACACCCATGCTCGAACCGAGCAGGCTGCTGAAATCGAAGCTAGATTTCGTGATGGTCAGGGGATAGCTGGTAAGCGCCTGCTCTTCGGTGTCGGCGATGTAGTTGTTTACGCCGTTGGAAAGCGAAAGGATGGCGGCGATGCCGATGATGCCGATGGACCCGGCGAACGCCGTCATGAACGTGCGGCCTTTTTTGGTCATCAGGTTGTTGAACGACAGCCCCAACGCCGTAAGGAAAGACATTCTTGCACGCTTGCGCGGCGCTTTTTTGTCTGCCGGCGTAGGCGCAGACAGCGCGACCGGTGTGGCCGCCGCGGCTGTGGCGGCAGCG
>CAMORQ010000021.1 GCA_946623915.1 uncultured Coriobacteriaceae bacterium
GACGTGTTACCGCGCGCCGACATCGTGGCGTGCGCGCTGCCTGGCTCGGCGGCTACGTATCACCTGTTCAACGAAGAGCGGCTACGCGCCATGAAATCGGATGCGTACCTGGTGAACGCGGGGCGCGGCAACGTAATCGACCAGGACGCACTCAAGCGCGTGCTGGCCGATGGACACCTTGCCGGCGTCGGATTGGACGTGTTCGAGGAAGAGCCCTTGCCCGCAGACGACGAGCTTTGGGGTTTCGACCAGGTGCTGGTCACGCCGCACGTCGCCGGTCAGCTTTACCTGTCGCAAACCGTCGATCGCATCGTGGACATTTGCGAAGAGAACCTGTTCGCGTGGAGTCATGGGCAAGAGCTGATGTGTGTGGTTGACCGCGTGCTTGGATACTAGATGATTTAACGCAGTGCCCAACCAGCGGTATGCTATCTATATGCTACGGCGGCACGATTCGTTCGCGGCCGTCGGCGAAGATGATGCATGGACGCGGATTGCACTCCGCGAGAAAGGGGCGTGTCATGCCAGTATGCGAACTGTGCGGCAGCAACGATTTCGTGAAAACGGACGGCATGTTCGTCTGTCAGGGATGCCAGACGAAATACACTCTGGAAGAAGCGAAGAAGCTCCCCACGAGCGCCCCTGCGGGTGTTCCGGCTCCCGGCGATTCCAATGCGCCCGCCGCGCCAACACCAGCTCCAACACCCGCACCTGCACCTTCAGCGGCGCAGGACGTGCCATCTGCCCACGGGGCGATTAGCGGGTTGGCGGCCGTGGCAATCGGCGCTTTGCTCGAAGCGCTAAAGGCGCCGCAGGATTTCCAACCCGAAGTCGCGGGAAACGCGAAAGACGACGCGCGTACGCTGAACAACTACATCGCCCAGGGGTGGCAGATGGTCATCGACGAATACCGTAAGCTCGAGCATCCAACGCGCGAGGACTTGGACAAGGTGGTCGTCCGTGCCAAAGAATGCCTGGTTGCGCTCGACAACGCAGCCAAGATCGAGCCCGACAAATACGTGCAGAACGCGCTCATCTACACGAACTGCCTCGAAGTGGTCGATTCTGTGCGGGACCTTTCGTGCTACGAGCAGAAGGACGGGGAATGGAAACGCGTGCTGCTGCCGTTGGGTTCGTCGGCGCTCGACATCCCCGGCCAAGGAGAGTCGTGGAAAAGCAAACGCGACGCCCATGCTGCCAGCATCGAAGAAGAGTACCTGCAGATGCATCCCGAAGAAGTGTCCCTGCGACAGGACCTCGAGGCTCAAGAAGCAAAGATTTCGGCGCAACTCGACGAGCTGAAGGACGAGAAGCGTTCCAAAGGCTTTTTCAACTTCTCCGAGAAGCGCGAGGTGAAGGAACGCATGGCGCCGGTGAAGGAACAGCTTGGCCAGGTGCAGAAACAGCTGCGCGTGCTTGACGGCAGCGTGGATGCGTATGTGAACGAGCGCCTAGGGGATTTGGCGAAAAGCTTTACGCTGCTCAGGTTTTAGACAGGTTTGGTAGGCGTCTCGGTCGGATAGGCTTCACCTGCAGCCGTGGGATGGGCTGCTATCGCCGGGTAGGGATAGTCGGTCACGTAGGCGGGGTTAGCCGGATATGCGGTGCCGGCCGAAGTCGCTCCCGTCCGATGCGTCGGGTCCGCCTGATAGGCCGCGCCGGCTTGGTAGGCCGCTACCTCTGGATACGCCGTGCCGGCTTGGTGGGCAGTCGCCGCATGCGCCGTTCCCGCTGGATACGTTGCGTTCGCCTGATAGGCTGGCACGCTGGTGTAGGGGCTTGCAGCCTGCACGGTCCGGAACCGGTAGAACGGTCCACGGTCGGGTACCGGATGCGCCTTAATTGCCCGGTATGCCACAACAAGTGACGGAATGTAGGCAACGATAAGCAGGAGATAGACGCCGATGGTAAGCAGTCCTTCGGTGCCCGACGTCACGTACTCGGTGGTTACTGGTTCTGCTGACAGTCCGTTGAAAACGAACATGAGGATGAAATCGTTCAGGCCGTGAATCAGAACGCAGGGCCATATGTTGCCCGTGACGACCACGGCAGCCGCAGCGGCGAATCCGAAAACGCCTGTTTGGCCGATTTTCAGGATAGCCTGCGCCACTTGCGACGGATCGGAGGTGTTCAACGTGGTGATGTCGATGTGCACGATCCCGAAGATGATAGAAGAGACGACGACTGCCCAGAATAGGCCCCGGTAGCTGACGCCCATCCGCGCCATGAGCCCTCCGAGGACGAGTCCGCGAAACGTCGCTTCTTCGAACAGGCCGATGCCTGCGCACATCAGGAACAGCAAGATGATGCGCAGCGGCCAAAGCGAGGCCACCTCGAACGACCCATCCGCAATGACCGAGACGATGTCGATAAGGGCTATCACGGCATCGACAAGGAAGATCCAACGTAGAATGCGCCATGTTTCGCGCATGCCCTTCATCGATGGGACCGCCATAGCCTTGCCGCCAAGTGCTACGACGAACAGCAGGGCTACAGCGCCGCCTACGAGTTCGCCTACGGTGAGTGTGGCGTTGTCGGATCCCGAGAGCATGCCGAGCGCGAACGCGAACGCCTGCACGATAATGCAGGCGAAGGCGAGCGCGAACGCCCCCCACATGCGCCCCCAGCCCTTCGGCTGCTTCACGGCCGGCACGGGGTACGGCGCGGTTGCAGGTTGGTTTTGAAACGGGGCGTTATGCGGATAGTATGAGCCTGTTTGCACGTGGCGCTTCTTTCTTCCGAAGCATATAATGAACTGCTGCAAAAACTTTACGACACTTAGCTTACTGGGAATGTAAGGACAACGGTGATGTCATCAAAAAGAAAACTAACCTCCTATCAGGAAAAGCTCGCTCAGGCAACGCGGGAGGCCAAGGCCACGTTTGCGGCACTGTTGGCAACGATCGTCGCGTGGATTGTGCTGGGCTTTGGTCTGTCGGGTCTTGATGTGCAGCTCTTCCATACGCCTCTTTGGGTGGTAGGCGGCACAATCGGCACATGGTTGTTTGCAATTGCTGTATGCGTCTTTCTCGAGAAGCGGGTCTTCGAAGATATCGATTTGGACGACGTGGCCGAAGGCGATACGGGTGGCGTGGTGCTTGCGGAAGGCGGTGTCGCCCATGAATAGCTTCGCTGGCCTTCTTCCTGTCGTCGTCTTCCTGGTTTTCGCTTTGGTGGCGGCTGTCATAGCGCGGCAGCGCGCAAAAGCCCGAGCCAAGGATGGGTTCGTTGCGGAGTACTTCATCGGCAGTCGTGGGCTGGGGGCGTTCGTCTTGGCCATGACTACCATTGCCACCTATGGATCGGTCAGCAGCTTCGTCGGAGGTCCGGGCCAGGCGTGGAGTATCGGATGGGGCTGGGTCTACATGGCTACCGTGCAGGTGACCACGCTGTTTCTTCTCTACGGCATTTTGGGCAAGAAGATGGCACTCGTGTCGCGTCGGTTGGGCGCGGTTACGGTGATCGACGTCATCCGACAACGCTACCAATCCAACGCGTTGGCCGTTGCGGCCGCTTTGGTGATGATTACGTTCTTCGCCACGACCATGATCGCCCAGTTCGTGGGCGGGGCGAAGCTGTTCGAGTACGTGACCGGCTATTCCTACACGTTGGGTCTGTGCATCTTCGGTATCACGGCGATTCTGTTCACGAGCATCGGCGGATTCCGCGGCGTGGCGGTGACCGACGCGCTGTGCGGTGTAGCGATGCTGGTCGGCATCGGCGTGTTGGCCTGGGGCATCCTTTCCGCCGGCGGAGGATACGCAGCCGTCATGGACACGATTGCGACCAACCATCCCGAAATGATGGAGCCGCTTTCGGGGGGCAATATGCCCATCGGTCTGTACTTCACGCAATGGCTGCTCGTGGGTGTGTTCACATTCGCGCTGCCGCAGAGCGTGGTGCGTACGTTCGCCTACAAGGACACCAAGGCGCTGCATTTAGCCATGGTGTGGGGCACGGTGATCTTGGGCGCCATGATGATCGGGGTCACCAGCCTAGGCGTTCTGTCCGCTGGTGTGCTTACCGAGCCGCTGGAAGCCTACGGTGGGTCGGTGGACAACATCATTCCGCAGGCGATCGTGTCCACGCTGCCTCCTTGGCTTGCCGGCATAGCCATCGTCGGGCCTATCGCGGCGTCCGTTTCCACTGTGTCGTCGCTTCTGATTGCGGCGTCGTCTGCCGTGGTTAAAGACTTGTGGCTGCACGCCTCCGAAGCGCGCGGTGCAGCGGTGTCCGAAACGATCGTGGCGCGCTCGAGCCAGATTATCACGCTAGCCATCGGCGCGGTGGTGTTCGTTCTTTCCATTGTGCCGCCTGACGTCATCTGGCGCATCAACATGTTCGCTTTCGGCGGCTTGGAGACGGCATTCGTATGGGTTCTGCTGGGCGCCCTGTTCTGGAAACGCGCGAACGCGACCGGAGCTCTGTTGTCCATGGTCGGCGGCGTGGCAGCCTATTGCGTGGCGATGGCCCTCGGTTTCAAGATCTTCGGGTTGCACCAGATCACCATCGGCATCACGGTGGCGCTTATCCTGATGGTTGTGGGTTCGCTTACCAGCAAACCCACCGAAGAACGCGCCCTCGAGCCCTTCTTCGGCTAAACCCTGACAAACGAGTCGTAGCTATTTGTCAGCTCAGCACGGGATGGAGTCCTGCCGCAAAACCGTGCCGAAGCAAGAGTCGCGCAAAATCAACCGTCCAAAATGCATGGGATTGGGCCTTGTGACCACTTTTCCGCGCCATGAAAGGGCCAATCGCGCACTGGTTGCCAGTATAATCCCAGTTCAGGGATTTTCGAGAGCTGCAAAGCTTTGCAAAAAGTGGTCACAAGGCCCAATCCCGTGCATTTTGGGCGGTTGATTTTGCACGGAGCTACTACAGGTTCAGGCAACAATCCCATCATGCGGACACCCGCGCCTGCGTGCTTAAGGGTGCGGGTGTCCGCATGCGCGAAATCGCCGCTTCGAGCTGCCCGCGCCCGAGCGCTCGAGGGTGCGGGCGTGGCACTGCATCCCTCTTGTCGTCCTATGCTCGGTGTCCTAATGCGCGCCGCAGCACTTCTTGTACTTCTTGCCCGATCCACAGGGACAGGGGTCGTTGCGGCCCACCTTCTTGACTGATCCGTCTTCGTTGTAGAAGACCTTACGCCCCGTTGCCTGTTCATGCAGCTCGTTGGGTGCCCAGCCATTGTTGGTCCATGCCGGGTATGTGTTGTGCGCGTTCATCAGCAATTCGACTAGTTTGTACGCTTGCGCTTCGGTGGGGATGAAGTCGTGGTCTTCGAGCACCTCGAAGAACTGATTGATCATGTCGTTGTGGAATTCCCAGCGCAGCATCTGGTTTACTTCAGAAAGAACTTCGTCGGCGAATTCGTAGTCGCTTTGCGTGTCGGGAACGTGGGAGTCCAGGTACTCGCGCAGGGCGCACATTGCCGGTAAGGCATCGCGCCAACGGTAAATGCTGCTCTTGCCGCACATGTCGGGTGAAACTGGGCGCGGTTCTTTCCCCTTCTGCCGATCGAGCAAGGTCTCGAGCATGTCGTCGAGATTCCCTTCGATGATGCCACCATCTTCGTATGGGTCGAGATCTTGGCCATCGAGGTACAACCACGCCAAGTCTTCGTGCAAGAGATAGACTTCGTCACCCGTGTCAAGCAGCAGCTGGTCGCAGTACGGGGAGAGCAGCTGACGTTCCAATTCATCGTGAATCTCCTGGGCTGTGGGGTACCCGTTTGGATGCAGCTTCGCGTACTCTTCTATAACCTCGACATAGGGTACGATGCCGCGCAACTCCAAGACAGCGTCGACGAAGCGAATCAGCTCGATGCGTTTTTGGCCTAGCGCATTAAGCGCGTCCCAGTCAAGCCCGTTGACGATGGGCACGACTTCGTCCGGCATAACGAACTCGAACGTGCCATTCACCTCGAATAGATAGCATAGCCCAGGCACAGGCCGCGGTGAATTGTAGAGGGCGTCATCGTCGTCTACGGCCACAGACAGCCTGCCACCCGCTTCCGCCAGATTGCGCAAAGCCGCTACCTCGTACGCAGGTAAGTTGGTGAATCGCCTGTAAAGCGCTTCTGGATCGGTTACGACGGACGCGATCGCTTCGCCGGGTTGCAGCAAGTCCGTCTCTTCCGCGAACACGGTTTTTATGTGTTCGAAGCGTTCGACCATGTCGGGGTTGTCCGTGGCATCTAGGCCAAGATCTTCCAAAGTCAGTTCGTCGATGGCTACGGCGAGGTCATCTGTTGTGGGGAGGTCGTCGTGCTCCAGCAGTTCATCAAGAGACGTGACTACAGGCCCGTCAAGGCAGAGCCCTTTTAAACGTTCGCTTGGCGTAAGAACGTCGTCGAGCATGCCTTCGAGCTCGTCCTCGAAACCGCCGCTTCTGTAGTATTCGTCTATAGCTGCCTCGCGCTCTTCAAGGGACAGTCCCGCAAGCATGCCTTCGTGCTGGTCTTCTGCGAGAAGCTCTGCCTCCTGTGCGCGTTCGAAGTCGTCGATTATGGCCTGCGCTTCACGCTCGATCTGCGCCTCTTTGGCTTGCGGCACGACGATCGCGAACTGTTGGGAGTTGGTCACGATGCGACCAGCGTTGAAGGCCTCGCGCGTGCCGTCGCGCATGATGTCGAGCATGCCTTCGCCCATCTGTATGGGGTATTCCGCGATGGTCATGGCGTACACAACATGGTTGCGGAAGGGTAGCAGCGTCGTCTGAACCATGGCGGGGACGGTATTCAGCATGTCCTCGATTTCGAGCGAAAGGCCGCAGACGTCGTACAGGTGCTTGTCGCCGAGGAAGCGCAGTTGCCCGTCGGGGCTGCGGTCGACGTAGAAGATGTACGTGTAGGCGTCCTTCCACGAAGTGATTATGTCGAGTTCGCCTCGCGTCAGGTCGGCGGGGTTCTCCCGGACGAAGTCGTCAAGCAGGTCGACGTGGTTCCATAACTCGGCAAGTGTTTCGCGCTGCCCTGCTTCTCCGATGCCGCGCGGGGCCGTGTCGTCGAAGAAGTCCGCGTCGCTGACCACAGCAAGCCGCTGGTGCGCATAAACGGTGACCATATCGAGCAAGGTGAAGAACAGGTGCCCTTCGTGATAGGGAAGTATCATAGGGTGCCTCCTGGAATCGAGACGAACAGTCGGATGGTTGGTCGTTCGCGCGCGGACCGGTGACCAGGTTGCGCGAGGACCAGCGGTAGGCCCGTGCGCGGGCATGCGGTCGAGGCGCGTACATGGTTAGCGTAACAGATAAGGCGCCGTCTGGGGTCGAGGGATTTCTTCGTATTCGATATCGGCGGGCTTGAACACATTCGCGAACTCGATTGGCGGCATGGTCGTCACAGGGGAGCGCGTGCGGTCCGTTACGTTGTAGGTTATCGCGACATTCATGCCGTTGCGAGCCGCGCTTTCAGCGATGAGGGCATCTTCGAAGTCGTGCATGGAGTTCGCTGGTGCGACAAATGCCCTTGACGCAATGGCTGGGCTGAGGGTACCCTCGTCGCAAGGTGTTGTAGTATACACGATAGTGTAGGTGCACAAGGAGGGGCAACCGTGAAAACATCGCTTGGCAAGTCTTTTGGACTAGTAGGATTGCTTGTGGCGCTCGCGCTCGTGCTCGCTACAGCATTCTCTCTTTCGGCGGCGCCCGCGTTTGCGGACCAGCTAGAGAGAATAGGTGGCGACGGGGCTAGCGTCCTGTCCTTGGGGGATAGCGTCCAGGCTAGCGGATCATCAAGCGATTTCGCAGACAGCTGGGCTGCCCCGATTTTCGATAGCGAAAGTCACGAGCCTGATATTCCCACTGTATTTGCAGGTGTCAATCTGTCTTGGAAACGTTTGGCGGGTGAAGGCTATTTCGACACCATGCAGAAGATCTCGAATGAAGGTTGGAGTTCGGGCAGCGGTGGCACGGTGGTTGTGGCTACCGACGTAGGTCACTGGGATGCGCTTTCTGCAAGCGGTGTGGCCGGGCTTTCAGGGGCTCCCGTGCTCATTACTTCGCCGAACAGGCTTCCTGCCCAGACCCGCGCCGAGCTTGTTCGTATCAATCCCACGCGCGTGATCATTGCAGGAGGCGCCAAAGCCGTTTCCAACAGTGTTAAGGATGCCATCGCTAAAGCATTGCCTAAAGCGTCGGTCGAGCGTTCGTACGGACAAGAGGCGACGGACACTGCAGCTGCCCTGAACAGGAAATACTTCGGTAAGCAGAGCACGGTGGCGATACTTGCCACTTCGCAGGGCTTCCAAGATGCGCTTTCGGCTGCCCCAGTCGCCTACGCGAAGCACTACCCGGTGTTCCTTGCAGATAACAAGAATACCGTGTCCTGGAACACTGTCAGTGCCATGAAAGCATGCGGAATCAAGCAGGTCATCGTCGTTGGTGGTACGGCGGTCGTGTCCGACAAGATTGTAGCTACGTTGCGCTACAACGGTATTACTTTGAAGACGCGCCTCAGCGGGGACACCGCATATGACACATCCAATGCCATTGCGAAGTGGGCGGTGCGGAATGGCATGAAGGCCACGAACGCCGGCGCTGCAACTGGCAGGCTTTATTACGATGCGCTTTGCGGCGCCGCACTGTGCGGCAAGTATAATTCGGCTTTGGTGCTGGTGGACCAGGGTTGGCTAGCGGGTGTTGATGGCTTTATTAGGTCGTACGCAACGGACGTTGAAAGAGGTTACATTTTTGGCGGAACCAGCGTAGTCAGTGAGTACCTGGCTTCCGTGCTGGAGAACCCTTATTCCGCATCCGATAGCATCAACATCACGCTTATATCGCCGGGCAGCGCATGGTCGTCGAGGAGCTTTACCAGCTATGACATTACTGGTGACGGCAACGCGGACACGATTCGCTTCGTCTTGGATAAAAGGGACGCAACTTGGGCGAATGCGCTAAAAATATACGTCAACGGGCGGCTGTGCCGTACGGTAAAGGCTGCCTCGGAGTTCGGCGGCAGCTTCTTCAACAGCAATGTCAAGGTTAAGTACCTGCGTATGGCCGGCGGAACTCCGTTCTTGTTCGTGAAGTGCAGCGGCAACAACGCCGATGGCGCCCATCAGTTGCTCCAATACCGAGGTGGATCGTTCGCGTGTGTAGCCAGCAATGCCGATCTGCCCGCTGGCTTCGGAAATCATCGACAAATCGACGACGCCATTGCTTCAGGCAACAAGGTCTCCGTGAAGTACTCGTACATGACTTTTGCCGCTGGCGGAACGAGCATAACCTACGATTTCACGCTATCGCGTGGGGTGTTGAAGCGGACGGGTGATGTAACCTCGAACGTCGCATACAGCGTGAGCGGCAGTAGCGGGAAGCATTACTGCGCAATTCGCACGAATGCCAAGACGTACACGAACGTCTATATGAACAAGGCCAAGTTTACGGTCGGGTCGGGCGAGCGTGTTGCACTCAACCAGGCCTGCATACGATGGGGCAGCCTCTTCTTTGAGCTGAAGACCACGAGCGGCAAGACGGGATGGATCAAGGCTCCGACGAAGTATGTTGCGCCATACGGAACGTTGCTTTCCGGAACATATCTAGCGGGGTAACCACCGGCTTGGTTGTGCTGTTGGCCCGCCCGTCGATTGGGCGGGCCGTGTTTGCCTGGAATCGATGACGCATTGCCGAACAAAGGCGTTTCGTTGTGGCTAAAGTGGCGATCGTTCGTGCGTCGAGGGTGGTCTACTCCGATAATTCGTGCTCTAGGTAGGCACGAAGCCCTGGGATGGCGAATACGGCCCTGCCCCTTGCGGGTTCGTCGATTACGCCCTGGTTGAGGAGGCGCGACTTGTACTTCGTTGCGTAGCTCGGCTTCACGCCCATCCTGTCGGCGATGTCACCCAGACGGCTCTCCCTGTCGTCTTCGAGCATGGCGCCAAGGAACTGCAGGTCCCTGTCGGAGAGTTCCCTTACAGTTGCCTCAATGATGCGTTCCTCGAATTCCTTCTGTGCGGTGGCGATGGCGTTCCGGGCGTTTTCCCGCGTTATGCTTTGGCCGCCGCTCTCTTCCCAGGCGCGATAGCCCACAAGCTGGAGCATGTAGGGAAATCCCTCTATGGCCGTAACGCATTCTGCAAGCGCATCGGGTTGTATGTGGCCTCCCGCGTCTTCGATGGTCTTTCTGAATGCGCTCTCCACGGCGCTGTCTGGCAGCGAAGAAAGGCGGTACTGCATGGACCTGCGCACGAAGGAAGTTGACTCCCCTGAAACAAGCTTGTGGATGTGGTAGGGAAGCCCCGCCATTGCAAGGGCGACCTTCCGACGCTCGCTGACGAAATGCTGGAAGCAGGTTACAAGGCGCACCATCTCGTCGAGGGCACTGCGCACTTCGTCGACGGTTATTAGTAATCCAGTATCGCGTTCGTTCAACTGCTCGATCAGATCGGTCATGCGCGTGCGCCAGTTGCCTATAGATTTGGGAACGTTGTCCCATGTTGCCGAGAGTGGTCCGAGTGTCGCCGACGTCATGCGTCGGTCAGGTTCGGGCGGGATGATTTCGCAGCCTGCTCTCTGCGCCTGCTCTAAAACGTCTTCGAGCATACCCGGTGTTTCGGATGTGCTCGCCGTAATCCAACCTTCTTCTGCTGCAAGAGCCCCGATGCTAGACAGGAGTGCCGTCTTGCCCGTTCCACGTGCCCCGATGAAGATGGTGGCCTTGTTGGGACTGTTGGGTTCGTGGGAAAAGAAGCTTTGGTAGTCTGCAAGGATTTCGTCCCGGCCTGCAAGAATTGCCGGAACTGTGCCAAAGGTCGGAGTGAACGGGTTGCCGAGCATGGGGATTATCCAATCTTTCGATTTTTTCGACTATTTTCGACTTTTTCGACTCGCTGTCAATGGTCCTGTACGATCAGCGGATCTCAGGCCTTGCAATGCTTGTAGCTGCAGGTGTGAGACGTCTTCGTAACAAGCCCATAGAGGCGTGCGGGAAGCTTTCTTTGTCCTCAGAATAACACCAGTTCAGGCTTGACAAAACGACATGGGGGGTATGTTTCAGTGAGCGTAGCAGCACGGAGGCCAAGCACGGATATCTGCGTATTGGCCAGTGAGAAAGGGGTTCCTTGTGATTGTTTCCTCGTTTGTTACCTTCAAGAGATTCTTCGCCGTCACCATAGCGTTTGCTTTGGGGTTTGCCATGCCGACTGCGTTGGCTTTCGCCGAAGAGTCGGGGACGTCGCCCCTGTCCGCTAACGCGGATGTGCTCACAACAGATTCGCAAGATTCTGCTCGGCCGTCCGTCCCGAACACGAAAGCGTCGACAGTTGCCAGTGGCACCTGGGGAACCTGCCCTTGGACGCTGGACTCGAACGGCACGTTGACTGTCCGCCCAGGGGAGGGCGACGGTTCGCTTGCCGATGCATTGCCCTCCGGCTCCCTGATTAAGCAAGTTAAGGCAATTGCCTTCCCTTCGGGCAAAGCCGCCCGCGCGACTGCTCCTGACTGGCTTGGTCTTGGCAGTGGACTGTTCGAAGGTTTTTCTAATCTGGAAAGCATAGATGTTTCGGGTTTGGACACGAGTCAATTATGGTCTATGAATGGCATGTTCAAGGATTGTTCGTCGCTGGAAACGCTTGACCTGTCTTCGCTCGACGCCTCTTCTGAGACTGCTACCTACGAGATGTTCGAGGGCTGCTCATCTTTAAGATCGGTCAGGCTGCCTTCTTTCAGCTCCGCAAATATTACCCATACTTGGTGTATGTTTAAGGGTTGTTCATCCCTGAGGTCAATCGACCTCTCATCGTTTAACACCTCGAATGTGACGAGTATGCGCGACATGTTCGAGGGCTGTTCATCCTTGAAGTCAATCAATCTCTCCTCATTTGATACCTCGAACGCAACGGGCTTGTCGGGCATGTTCGAGGGCTGCTCTTCTCTACAGTCAATCGATCTCTCCTCATTCAATACTTCTAGAGTAACGTCAATGAATGGCATGTTCAAAGGCTGTTCTGCCCTAAAGACGCTGAATCTTTCTTCGTTCGATACATGGCGCGTTACATCGATGAGTAACATGTTCGCAGAATGTTCGTCGCTCACCACGCTAGACATATCATCGTTTGACATGTCGAAGACGTCCGACGGTGCCGGGTATCCTTGGAATATGTTCGGAGATTGCACGAGTTTGTCCACCTTGAAGCTCGGTAACGGCGTAAGGCTCTATGCTAATGTTGGCCTTCCCGAGCCACCAAGCAATGGCGCTTACACGGGCAAGTGGACTGGGCCGACGGGGTCGCTTACGTCGGAGGAGCTGTGCATAGGCTACAAACCCAGCACCATGGCAGGCACGTGGGTGTGGGAAAAGCGAAAGAGCATTGCCGGTGCGAGCGTGTCGGTGCCTGCGCAGACGTATACAGGTAGCGCGCTCAAACCTCTGGCAACAGTGCGGCTCAACGGAAAAACGCTTGTAAGCGGGATTGACTACTCGCTTTCCTACAAAAACAATGTCAACGTAGGCACTGCGACACTTACGGTATCTGGTAAGGGCAGCTACGCGGGAAGCATCTCCAATACCTTCAAGATCGCACCAGCGAGCATTGCCAAGGCGACCGTGTCTTCCATCGCCAACCAGACTTGGACGGGCAAGGCGATTGCGCCCAAGCCGACCGTGAAGCTTGGCGGCAGAACCCTCAAGGCGGGCACCGACTACACCTTGAGCTACAAGAACAACACCGAGCTCGGCACCGCCACGGTCACCGCTACGGGCAAGGGCAACTACACGGGCACGGTGTCCAAGACGTTCAAGATCGTTCCCGCTTCCATCGCCAAAGCCTCGGTGTCGGGGGTTTCAGACGCCTCATACACGGGCAAGGCGATAACACCGAAGCCAGTGGTGAAGCTGGGCGGGGCCACGCTCAAGCCCGGCACCGACTACGCGCTCTCCTACAAGAACAACACCGCGGTGGGTAGCGCAACGGTGACCATCACGGGCAAGAGCAACTACACGGGCTCCAAGACCGTCGCGTTCAAGATTAACAAGGTTGCGGTGTCCCAGGTGTCGCTCGACAAAACCTCTCTGTCGCTTACGGCGG
>CAMORQ010000022.1 GCA_946623915.1 uncultured Coriobacteriaceae bacterium
CGTTTCGAAGGGCCGCACGGTTCGCGAGATGCTGGTCGCCGGCACGCTGCTGCCAGCCGGGTTCTCGTTCATCTGGATGGTCATCTATGGGGCCGCCGGCATCAACATGAACGAGGTATCTGGAGGCGCCATCATGGAAGCGGTCAACAACGACTACACGACCGCGCTCTATTCGCTGCTACAGACGCTGCCGCTGTACCAGGTTACCGCACCGCTTGCCTTAGTGCTCGTCGTTTTGTGCTTCGTGGGCGCAGCCGACTCCGCCACGTTCGTGCTCCCCATGCTTACGCTGGGCGGCGACATGAACCCGCCCAAGAGGGCGCGTGCGTTCTGGGGCATCGCAGAAGGTGCCTTGACCATCGTGATGCTCCTTATAGGTGGCGAAACCGTTCTGAAGGTGCTCCAAACAGCTTCGGTGGCATCCGCCTTCCCCTTCATGATTGTCTTGCTGGGAATGAGCATCGGCGTCCACAAAGCCATGAAAGCGGAGTTTGAGGACGCGAAGAATTCAGCAGGAGAAGAAACGCGGTCAATCGCATGACGCGCACATCGGCTACCATAATTACCTAGATAGGACTCGCGTCAGAATCGAGCGTCATGAAGCTAACGGGCAAAGAAGATATACGGGTTCAGAAAACCATAGAGGCCATCACGTCCGCGTTCGAGACGCTACTCCTCGAAATGCCCTACGAGAAGATCACCGTCACGAAGCTGTGCGAACGGTCACGCATTAACAAGAAAACCTTCTACCGCTACTACGGCGCTCTTGAAGACCTGTTGGCGGAGATTCAGGAAGCGTACTCCCTGCCCTATGTGGAGCGAACAGCGGGCATGCGCTACCCCGAAGACGTCGAAACGGTAACCAGAGACTTCTTGCTCTACAGCGCCGCCCAAGGAGAGCTCTACGACCGCATTGTGTGCAGCAGCGACTACGAAAGCATTCTAAGCAAGGTCATTCGAGGAATGGAAGACGACCGCTACCGCGCAAGCAAGCCTCCTGCAGGCTGGAAACCAGACGAGTGGTCACTCTACATGGTGCACGTGACCACAGCGCAGCTGCGCATTTATCGTCAGTGGGTCGAAGATGGCAAGACGGTTCCCATCGAACGCATGGCAGACATCGCGTGCCAGCTCATATGTCATGGCGCCACGATGCAGAAACGGCCGTGAAGTCAGGACCCCTTTGCTGTCCTAGCTGCGCAGCGTCGCACGGATGCGATTTGGGTTAAGCAGGAGCTCCAGGGCTTCGGCTGCATCGCGCACAACGATGTCGGCATGCGGCAGCAGCGCGGAGCACGCCCCTTCGCCATCGATTACGGCAATTGAAAGCGCCGCGGCGTCGAACATGCCCATGTCGTTGCGTCCGTTCCCGATTGCCGCAACACCCCCAGCGAGCGACCGAGCGCACTCTTCCTTGAGCTGAGCAGCGCCAGCCTGCGGGAACGTGACCACTTCCACATCCAGCGAAGCACACTGTTCTTCGACAGAACCGTAGGTGTCGGCGGTAAGCACCACCACATGCACCTGATCGGCCAGACGCCGAATGGCGTTCCGCGCGCCTTCCAGCAGCACTCCGTCGAAGGCGATGGTGCCGTTGAAGTCGAGCAGCACGTGCTCTATGTCGAGCGGATCGAATCCTGGGATGTCAATGCGGATCATGCTGAAACCGTCCTATCCGTACGCCGGGGCGACCGATTGCCGCCAAACCAGAATACCGCCTTCCAAATAGTCTTTGCAAATTAACTTTCACGCTGTTTCAAGCTGTTCCGTCATATTGTTACTGCCCACGGATTAGCCAGTGGCAGACAGCGCCGGCTCATCGATGATGTTGTCAACTGACCTGTCGTAGATGGCGGCCCCCAGCCCAGTCCGGTCGCAACAGCGCGGCTGTTCCACATGGGCGCCCTCAGCAGCAGCATGAACAGCTTTCCACGTCCGTTCCGTGGCCTGTCTTTAGCCAACACTCTCTCAATTCGTGCTCATTTCAAAATGATTTGTGAAGTGTTCTGAATTGTTGCAAAAAGATTGAATATGGGGGGTGCCCGAAAGGTTGACCAAAACAAACAGGTCAGCCAAATTGCATGGCTGGAATGCGACTTCGCATGGTGTGCGTTATATGATTTGAACCTGCAATCTACTGCTGCAAATGGCGAAGCGGTCCAGAGGACGAAACCTCCAGACCGCATTCGCACCGTAGGAGAACAGATTGCTGAATTGAACTACGCCGATTCCGCCTTCACCGCTTCGAGCACGGCGCGCACGTTTTCCGATGGCGAGCCCATGCCCAATCCGCACGCGGGCGATACGATGTCGCTGCCGTTGCGGATGCAGGCCTTGGTGAGGGTGCGCACTTTGTCGGGATCCTTCAACTCGATGGCAAACGTGCTCACGTTGCCCATGATCACGCGTCCAGGCAGGTTTTCGCGCGCTTCCTTCAACGGTACAATGGCATCGAACGAAAGCGCATTGGAACTGATCTTGGCTATCTTGTCGTAGACCGAATGCATCTGGCCGCAAATGTGCACGATGGTGCGCGCCCCTGCGTCCTGGCAGGCCTTTTGGAGCTTTTCGATGTAGGGAACCGCGTACTCTTCGAACGGAGCCGGACCCATGATCTCGCCCGTGCCGCTCGGATCGGCAATGGCGATGATGTCCGCCCCAGCTTCCACTTGGGCCACGCCAAAGCGGATAAGTTCATGCGTGATGAACTCCATGTATTCGTGCGAAAGCTCGCGCTCTTTACGGAGCTGCTTGTAGAAGCGCGTGGCTTCCATAACCGAGCTCGCAACGCTTACAGGCCCCACCAGATTGCCGACAATGGGTACATCGTCGCCGTAGGAATGCAGGATCTTGATGGAGTCGATGACCGTCTTGGCACGGCCGGCGTTCAAGTCCATGGGCTTAACCTGCTTGTAGTCGTGCACGTCGTCGAATGCGTAGTCGGTCACATGGGGCTCTATCTCTTTGCGACCCATGGTCACTTCGGCGCCCATGGCTTCGGCCTCCACCGTCATGCAGAACGGCACGCCGTAGTTTTCGAAGAACCCCTTGTCGTAGACGGCCTTTGCCAGGGCCGCCATCTTTTCGGCGTCGTAGTGAGCATCGGGGAAGAAAACCGATATCTCGTCCTGCAGCCCCACCGTGACCATGTTCATCATGCCGCCAGGGCAAATGCACGGCGGGCGATCGGCCTTTTCGCCATCCAAAATCAAATGAAGTCGTTCGCTTGCACTCAGCATTGGCTCTCCTATCATCATCTGCGCCCGGCGCGACACCGAGCAAAGGGCCTGCGGGCTACCTGCAGCCTGCGCACTCCCATTCATCAAAATCTTCTTGTTGTATGGCGCGCCCTGGCGGGCACACCAAAATATCGCTGTCCCATTGTCCGGACAGAAGTTTTTCCAGAATCGCATTGCTGCCTGGATCGACTTGTATCCCCACGTCGAGCGCCTTAGCACATGCCTGGGCGTAGTCGTCGATCGAATCCAGATCGTAGCAGCCGTTGTCGATAAGCGACACGCCCTTGTAGGCGCCGAACATGGCCTTCATAAGCCTGTCGGCGCGACGCTCTCCGTACTTGCGCGCGTAAAACTCCCGCTGGCCGGTGACCATGGTGGCGTCGTGCGCCCATCCGCGCGTAAGGTACATGATGCCCGCCTGCGCCTTGCCGCGACAGTCACGGCTACCCGTGCACAGCATCAGATTGATGCAGTCGTCGAAACGCGGCATGACAAGCGACGCAGTTTCGGAAACCAAGCCCACCACGCCGTTGCCGCACAAGCCTATTGCCAGCAGAATCTGCGTTGCGCCGGTTGTTTCGACTTCGCTTATCATCTCCTGCAGCTTTGCGCGCAGGGTGTCGGGGTTTTCGTGGTATCCACGGTCCACCCACCTAATGGCCATGCCCCGTCCGTACTGGGCGTAGGCGGCGCGCACCTCGTCTTCGAGCATGGCGCACGCGACCAGGATGCGTCGTTGGCCATCTTCGGTTTCGCCGAAATATGGCGCTGTGGCAGCAATGTCGTCGGGCGATCCGCTCCAATTGACGCCGCCGGGGTTGGGCATGACAGGCTGCGCCATCGCGCCTGTTTTCGCCGGAGCAGCTCCTGTCGCGCCCATATCCTGCCTGTTCGTGGCGTCTTGCATGGTTACTTCAGCACCAATTCGCGAATCTTGCCGTTGGCGATGGACACACCAACGTTTTGGATGCATGCTTGACCTGCTATTTTAACCGTCCCGCGCAGTTGCAGGATAGCCTCAAGGAAGTCCACCTTGTCTCCCAGGTCATGAATCTTCTCTTCCGCAAGCCCCGTGTCGAGCAATGCGTAGGTGAATTTCGGGCACAGCTGCAGAACCATGTTGTCGCCGATGTGCTCGACGAGCTCCTTCATGAACGGGTGCGTGAATTCCCGCGTCGCCTGCTCCATGATCTTGGGGCTTAAGATTTCCAACGTGCCCGCGGAGTCGGCGTAGGTGATTATCTCCACCCCGCACTCGCGCGCTTCGTCCACGTAGCGTAACAGCTGGCCGCCGATCTTGTTCATGACCTCTAGCGTAGCTTCGGGCTGCTTGCGCTGCATTTTGAAGACATGGCGCGATTCCATAAGCGACTGCATCTGCGTCCAGGGGCCCACGATTTCCAAACACACGTGCTCGCCTTCGGATGCCAAGATGCGGCATGCTTCCAGCACTTCGCGGATGCGCCCGGTCGAAAAGTCGATGTCGGGCAGCGCCATGAAATCTTCTGGCGACGTGCAAATGGGCTCGGCCGACCGGGGCATGGTGTTAGCGTCACCGTAGTTCACGTTGCCGCCAACCGCTTCCATTTCCACCGTACGGCAAAACGGCAGCATGCAAAAACCTGCGCCGTCGTGCTCCTTAACCGCCCGAGAAAGCACCGCCATGGTGTCGCGGTGCTTGTAGGCGTCGGGGAAGTCGAGGCCCAACGGCTCGGTGACTTCACGGCTCACACCCACCGAATTCGAGTAGTCGCAGATGAAGTCGCGTATCTTTCGTTCTTCTGGCATGGGCGTGCTCCTACTTGTATTCGGGGAAGATAAGACAGTCGGAGAACAAGCGCTCGTAGTTTTCCGTGGCGCCAAGCTCCATGTAGTCCATTTCGTGCGCGAGTCGTTCCATGTCGCGCTTCACCGCCCCCGACATGAGCGCCATGTAGGCGCCAGTCTTCGACGTGTTGCCCGCATAGATAATGCGGTCTTCAACTTCCTGGGGCAGAATGCCCGTACCCGTGATGCTGTTGGGGGTAAGGTGTGCACCGAACTGCCCGGCGATAACCACTTTCTCCAGGTCGTCCATCGTAATACCCGCCTTGTTCAACAACGCTACGAAACCGGAGAGGATGGCACCTTTGGCCAGCTGAACTTGGCGCACGTCGCTTTGCGTGACGAGCATGCGCTCAGGTTCTTCAGTGAGCAAGAACGCCCGCTTGCCGTCGTCTCCTTCCACAATGACACGGCTGCGGTAGTCATCGTCTGCGAACTTTTCAGTTTTGGCGAACGCACCGTTCTTGCGCACGATGCCCGTCTTCAGCAGCTCGCGCATAACGGCTAGAATGCCGCTGCCACACAAGCCTGCGGGCTCGGCTTCTCCGATGATTTTGAACTTGTTGCCCTCTTCGGTAATTTCGACCTCTTCGATGGCGCCTTCGGCTGCGCGCATGCCGGCAGAAATGTTCATGCCTTCCAGGGCGGGACCAGCTGCGCAGGAGCAGCTGAGTAGCTTGCCATGGCTTGCAAGCACAATCTCACCATTCGTGCCGATGTCGATGAACAGCACGTTGCCCGGCTCTTTTTCAAGTTCGCACACGTAGGCGCCCGCCACGATGTCGGCGCCGATGTAGGCAGACACGTGCGGCAAGCAGTACAGACGCGCGCCGGGAGCCACATCTATCCCGATGGATGCGGCCGGCAGGTCTTTGGCACGCGCAAATGCTGGCGCGAACGGGGCCTTCCCGATGCAGCGCGCATCCACACCAAGAAGCATGTGCATCATGGTGCAATTGGCGCCCACGGCTATTTCGTAGATGGACGTACGCGGCACGCCCGTGTCCTGGCATATTTCATCGATCATGCCGTTGATGGACTTAACCATGGCCTTCTGCAGGTTAGCCACACCACAGTCCGGATGCTCCAGTTCGTAGGTGATGCGCGTGAGCACGTCGAGGCCAAAGACCTTCTGCGCGTTGATTTGCGACGCATTTGAGAGTAGTTCGCCCGTTACCATGTTCACCAGCTCGCAGACCACGGTGGTGGTTCCGATGTCTATGGCCACACCGTAGAGCGAATCGGTCGTGTCGCCCTCTTCCAAGCGAACGACTTGACCACCATGCAGCACCGCCGTCCATTCTCCGGGGACCAACGCGGCTTCGGCCAGCACGTCGAGCGCCACGGCTTCCACGCCAAGTTGTTCGCAAATCTGATCTTCGAACGGCGTCTGGTCATCCAGCGTCGGTCGGTGCACGACGACTGTGCGCTTTTCGGTTTCGGGTGCGAACTCGAATTCGGGCATAAGGCCCGTGGTAAGCACTTCGTGCTTGCGTTCCTTGTGCACCACTTCGACCGTTACGTCTTCCGCGGGCTCGATCAGGCACGCCAAGCGGATGCCGGCCTCCCTGTCTTTCGGCGAAAGCAGACGCTCTTCAGTTTCGGTTACGGGAAACTCCTGACCCGCATGCAACTTAACGCGGCACTTCCCGCAGGTGCCTTTTCCGTTGCATGGGTTGTCGACAACCACATCGTTATCGAGCAGAATTTCGAGCAGGGAAGCGCCCGGCGCGTAGTCGAGCGCCTTCCCACTTGGAGCGAGCGTTATTGTTGGCATTGCAGTATTCCCTTCTGCCGACCGAACACAACGCACACTATTCTATACCTACGAGCTCTTTGGCGACCTTCACCGCTTCGACGGCGTTGACCGAGTAGCCTTCGGCGCCTATCTCGTCGGCGAACTTGCGCGAAATGGGGCTTCCGCCGACCATCACCTTCACGCGGTCGCGGATGCCCGCTTCCTCGAGCTTTTCAACGACGGTGCGCATGCCACCCATGGTAGTGGTCATAAGCGTGGACATGGCCACGATGTCGGCGTCCACCTCTTTCGCCTTTTCTACATATGCATCCAGCGGCACGTCGCGGCCCAGGTCGTACATTTCGAAGCCGGCGGTTTCGAGCATGATCTTCACCAGGTTCTTGCCGATGTCATGCGTGTCGCCTTCCACAACGCCGATGACGACTTTCTTGGAATCGCCGTCCATATCGGAAGCTTCCAGCTTCGGACGCAGCACGTCCAGACCTGCATAGAGCGCATCCGAGCACAGCAGCACGTCGGTCACGAAGTACTCTTCTTCGTCGTAGAGCTCGCTGGCTTTGTTCATGCCGGCGACCAAGCCGTCCATGATGCCGTCGTAGGCGCTGTATCCCGCCTCCAGGTATTCGTTGCATACGTCGACGACGTCTTCATCCTCCATCTCGACGACGCACTCGTATAGTTTCTCAATCATTTCTTCCTTGCTAGCAGCCATTGCTATTTCTCCTTCTATCTTGGCACGCCATTCTTCCTTGGCGTGCGTTTTCTACAGTTGCAGCTCTTGGCTATTGCACCGGTCATACGTTGCCGCTTGTTGCTAGTTCTCCCAGTTCTGCGGGCCGACAGGCATCTTGCCGTACTTGCGCGCAGCGGCCATGTAGGCATCCAGGTTCTCCAGCGGAACATCGCCGTTCAGGTCGCAGCCCGTGCACACCATGTAGCCGTGTTCGCAGTCGTAGCCGACCTTGATGCATTCCTTGACGGCTTCCTCTACGTCTTCCGGCGTACCCAGAATCATCTTCTCGACCGGATCCACGTTGCCCAGAAGCGGCATATGAGGCGCAACTATTTCCTTGGCGAATGCCAGCGGCACGCGATTGTCAATGGAAATCATGTCGGGACCCGTCTCTACCATGTAGGACAAGATGCGCTTCGTATCGCCGCAAATGTGGTAGCACACCATGCCGCCGTTGTCGTGTATGTTCTGCATGAGTTCGATGGTGTAGGGTTTCACAAACTCCAGGTATTCCTTAGGGTTGGCAATAGATCCAGTTGCAATGGGCTCGCAGAAGAAAATCAGCTGCCCTTCGGCAATAAACGCCTTGTGCAGTTCCTTCAGCACTTCTGTGCACTGACGCAGCAGATAGTGCACCACTTCGGGGCGCTTGCGCACTGCGCGCAAGAGCACTTCGGTGGGCATGATAGACGCAACAGCGGTGAACGGGCCGCAGATAAGCGTTGCGCCTGGCACTTCTTCGCCCAATTCCTCATGCAAGATATGGGCACACTCCAGATGCTTCTGCGCATCGGGACTGTTCTGGGGCAACACGCGCTCGAAGTCCAGCTCTTCAGCCTTATCCAGGTCTTGGAGCACGTTATGAACAATGTGGGGCACAGCGTCTTCGGGATCACCCATTTCGGTGCCCAGCGCTTTTCCCACGGTATGGAGGCCGTATTCGGTAATCACGATGTCATGACCGAAGCGTTCATAATTGGCGATTTGGCAGTCTGCCTCGGAGCGGCCGGTAGCGCGCTTTTGCCTGTGGGTCATGCCAGCGGCTTTACCCGACATCGAGCAGATAAACGGCATAGCCAACAGGCGGTCCATTTCGCCTCCAGTCAAAAAGCCTGTCAACCGCTCCATAGGTGTCATTTGGTCGTCTTTGTGCATGGTCTTCTCCCGTCTCTTGTGACGTAGGCGCATACACGCAAGGTGCGCATGCGCATCGATGGGTTTTGCAGAATGTGATTCAGTTATTCGGAGCGCACGCAGGAGTGCAGAATGCGTGCGGTGTCGTGATCGACCCGCGCACATGATACTGTGCGGACGGCAAAAAGGTCGTCTGCATAGCTGAACTCCCTTCGTTTATGCGAGCTGCCAGATGGTGCCGTTCTGGTTGCCACTCGCAAAATCCCAGGTAGAGCGAATTGCATTACATATACCTATTTCTATTGCATTGCTCTATGCGTAGATTACCAGTGGATTCCCAGCGCAGCGCTACTTAAAAGCGTCATAAGATGCGTAGAGTAGACATATGCATTTGCGCAAACAGACAAAGCCCAACGGACGCGTGTATCTGTCAATCGTTCAGAGTTACCGCACTGCGGAAGGCAAGTCCCGTTCGAAAACCCTTTGGAGTCTCGGTTACCTCGATGACCTCGAGAAGACACATGCCGACCCTATCGCGCACTTTCAGCAGGTTGTCGAAGACTTGAACAATATGCATGAAGAAGACCGTGCGCCCATCCTCCCCGTCTCCTTTTCGCCACTCGCGAAGATTCCTTTTGGGACGGGAAGCAAGATCGAAGCAGGTGCTGCGGTGGTCCTCAATGTGCTCCATCGAAACCTGGGACTGAAAGACGCTATCGCAAACTGCGGGGCAGAAAATGCAAGTGCCGTCCGCGCCGAACAAATCGTCGAGCTTCTCGCGTGGAATAGGATTGCGCACCCTCAGCTTATTCTGGACGCATGGGAGCAACGCGATTGCGTGCCGGGGCTCGAATCGCTTACGCGCAACGATGTATTCAAAGGATTCGACACTCTCGGCACACATGCCCGCGACATCGTCACTCGGGTCAACGAACGCCTTGACGTGCATCATCACGATACGAAAACGGCATACGCGTTCTGCTTCGTGGTGAACTTCTACGTCGAGGAATTCAGCTGGACTCATCCTTCTGGCAAGAAACGCTGGGAAGATAGGCCGAGTCCCCTTATACAACTAGCCATCATGGTCGACCGCCAGGGAATCCCCATCGACTATAACGTGTTCACCTCTGCGCTTGCCACGCATTTAAGCTCATTTCCCGCCGTGCAAGACCTTGCCATACGCCACCCGGAAGCGCGTTTGATAATCGTGAGCAACAAGACGGTGGGATCGAGTGCGGAAGAGCTTGCTTTCCTTCTGGACTACGACTGCGGCTTCGTCATGCTCCAATCCATGCGGAAAGGACAGCGCATTTCTCGCGAATGGGTACTCGACGGAAGCGGCTACCAGCCCATAGGTGTCAACGGATCGCGCTACAAAGAGCGCATGAGCATTCGGTCGGTCGACAGGATCTACAACCACAAGCGTCCAAACAGTATAGCCGTCAAAGAGGTTGCATTCTGGTGGCGAGAGGCGTTCGAGCGTAACAGGTTCGACCGGTTCCGCATTATCAGGCGAAACGAAGACACGTTCTCCCACGGAGCGCCATCGGATGGCAGCGAGCGTCCTGTCAGGGCGGTCCGAGGAACCGGCGACGCAAAGCCAGGGGAAGTGGGCGACCATATCTGGGAAGTGTACTGGGACAAAATAGCTGCCGACGAAGCGATGGATGGCTATTGCAACATCATCACGTCGGAGCTCGACCTTGACGGTTCAGCGGTCATCGACTTGTACCAGAACCTGTTCATGCTTCGGTCGTTCTTCAAGCCGCCATGGGGCGAATGGAGCACGTGCCCGGGCAATGTGAGCCGCGACAACTACATCCAGACGCATTTCCTGGTGTGCTACATCGCTGCATGCGTGTCGCAGCTGCTCTACGCCGATGTCGGCGAGCGCTTCCCCGACGAATCGATAGGTGCGACCCTCTCACGCCTCACGGGGCGCGAAATAACCCCTGGTCAGTTCTTCTTCGATTTCCGAACGCGCCTCAGTGACGCCCTTGCCGAGCACGCGTCGGTGGATTTTGCGCGCCCGCTGGTTTCGGCATCCGAACTAAGGGCTATGATGAAAGAAGCGAGAAGAGAGCACTAGGCTGCTTGATTCGAGCAACGGCTATCCAATTCGAAAGGACAAGTTATGAGCGCCGACTCTGTGAAAATCGACATCATCGGCGGCTTCCTGGGCGCCGGCAAAACCACGTTCATCAACAAGCTGATCGCCGACGGCCTTGGCGCGCAGAGGGTTGCCATCATCGAAAACGAGTTCGGCAAAGAAGCCATCGACGACACACTGGTGCAGTCGGACAGCTTCGACATGCGCACGCTTGCATCGGGCTGCATCTGCTGCACGCTGAAGATGGACTTTATCACGAGCATTTCGGATATCGTGAACGAATGCCAGCCCGATCGCATCATCATCGAACCGACCGGCTTGGCTGGACCCGACGAACTGGAAGCAACGTGCAAAATGAAAGCGCTGCAAACGCGCTTGAGCACTCCTGTCGAAGTGAATTCCATGACCACCATCGTGGACGCCACCGACGTAGCCGAAATGATCGACTACGAGATTCCCGTGTATCTGCAGCAATTGGAACAGGCCCGTTTCATCGTGCTCAGCCACACACAGGAAATGGACGCGGCGGCGCTTGCCGAGGCGCACGAGGCCATCCGCCCGTTGGCGCAGCGTGCACAAGCTGTACTCGACACCCCCTGGAGCGAGCTTGACGGCCTGGAGATCCTGGAGCTTTCGGCACAAGCGTACGCGGACAGCGCAGCGGGCGAAGACTCCGACCCAGAGCATGCGGACGACCACGAAAACGGGCACGGAGATAGCCACGAGCACGACCATGGAGGCAACCACGAACACACCCACCCGCACATGCACGGGCACGCTGGCTTTTCCTCTGTGGTGCTCCACCCCGACGACACGTTCGATCCAACCGCGCTCGAGCAGTTGCGAGAACGCCTGGTCGCCCAAGACATCCTGCGTGCGAAAGGATTCCTGAAGGCAACAGAAGGTGGCATGCTGCACTATGAATTCGTCAACGGACGCGCCTCTGCGGAAGAAACTTCCTATTCAGGCGATCCGAAGCTCGTCGTCATCGGACGCGGCTTTGACGCCGATGCCCTTCTGCCATAAGCACGCGTTTCAAAGCCTAGGCAACAACGTTTTCTGCGCATACGCCTCGGAAAGCTCCAGGGCTTATGCGGAAGAGCCGGCAGTGGCGGGTGCGCCAGACGCTACCGACAACGTGCTGTGTGCTTGACGCCGATTGACGCTACTGGGTCATGCCCTTCGGCATCTTGCCCTTCTGGGCGCCACGTCCGTAAGTACGGGCCGCGTAGATGAACGCCTCGAAGTTTTCACGTGGCGTGCCAATAGGCACCTGGCAGCCCGTTCCTAGGTTGTACCCTAAGGAGCTGTCCGCTGCTTGGGACAGACAGCTCTTGCACGCCTCGATTACATCGTCGATGGTGCCCTCCAGCATCACGTCCACGGGTGGCACATTGCCCACGAGCGCGAACTTGTCGCCCATGCGCTCTTTCGCTTCAGCCAGGCTTTCCCGGTTGTCCACACTGAAGCTTGCCACTTGAAGGTCGGCCATGTCGTCCCATAGCGTGTTGGTCTTGCCGCAGATGTGCAGTCCAGGCTTTTTCTCCAGCGTCTCGGTAAGCCCTGCAATCAGCTTTTCCTGTGCGGGCTTGGAAAACTCCAGATACTGCGCGCGGCTGAGGATGTCTGCACAGCTAACGGGGTCCGCAATGCCGCATGCGGCGGAGCCGAACTCTTTCGCAAACATTTTCGCCCACGAAACCGAATGGTAGACGGCGAAATCGAGCAACTCGCGAACCGCCTCCGGATGCTTTCGGGTATCGCGCAAAAGCGTCTCTATGGGCATGATGGTCGAAGCCACGGTTATCGGGCCGGCAACCGACGTGGATATCCCCATTTCCGGAAACGCATCTTTCAGCGCATGCGCGCGCTCGAGCATGGAAAGATACACGGGATTCGTGAAGGGGTCGTTGTCGGCGATTTTTCCCAATTCATCAAGAGCCTCAATGACGGGCTTTTCTACACGGTCTATGCCCACCTCGGGGAAGAAGATCTTGCTGCCAACGGCCTGGCCCACGGTCCGCAGCCGCTGCCCCACGGCAAGACCCACGATGCCGAACTCCTCTTCGCGCCTGCGGATGACGTCTATGTGCACTGCGGGGTCGTCGCGCCACTGGGCCGTCGTGTATCCGAACACGTCCGCCATGGCCTCTTCGTTGCTCTGGATGGAGTAGGG
>CAMORQ010000023.1 GCA_946623915.1 uncultured Coriobacteriaceae bacterium
TATGAAGTTGTACACCGCGGCGCATCCGACGCTCAGCGGTACCGCCACGAACATCAGGCGGTTGAAAAGCTTGGCCCTCCCGTCATCATCGCCGTAGGCTCCGAGTATCTGGTCGGGGACCCACAACCTCGCCTCGTCGCTCGCATGGGCATGCTCGAGGGCAATCGCCTCTACGAACTTTCGCGCCCGCATGGCTTGGAGCATGTCGATGTCCCTGTCGTTGAGCTGGAGCACGCGACTCTCGAGGACGAGCGTATCGACGCCAGCGCGCTCGAGCTCCGGCAGAAGAACCTCCAGGCATTTCCTGCGGCCCCGCTCCTGCTTCCTGCGGGGCAGGGGCGTGGCGGCAACAAGCGCCGGCCGCCCGCCCAAGCCGGCAACGCATGCGAGCGATTCGCGTCGGACCGCGTCGGTGAGTTCCCTCCAATGCAGCTTGGCCGCGCTTTTCGGCTTGAGCGCGGCGAGGGCGGAAAGGTCGCACCCGTCGGGTAGGACGGTGGCGGCCATCAGGTAGGCTGGGGTGGGAGCCGAGATCCTGATGCTCTCGTCTCCGTAAGCCGTTTTCCCATGCTTTTGCGGCATCGCCTACCCGCTCCTCTCCACGAACTTGTCCCGAGGATTGTACACCAGGGGCCGCCATGGCACCGACGCATATCGCGAAGCTGCCCGCTCCCCGCCTCGCTCGAGGCCAACGCGACTTCCTTGCCGCAAGCGCGATCGCCTCGACGCCCGATGCGTTCTCTTTGGGTTTGACAGGTTGGACGCGTTGGGTACTCGCCGATTGACGGCCCTTTCAGCCAATCTGGCCTCGACTAGACGGAAGGGCTGATTCGCTGCTCGCCTATCCGAAGAAAGCGGCCAGCTTGCTTGCCCAGCTCGTGGAGTGTATGACGCGGCCGGCGCTAAAAGAGCGGAGGGTGCGCACGTGCGGGCTGCGCTCGACCGCCATCCGGTACAGCGGGTCGGCGTCGATTTCCTCCTGCTCGACGTAGATTATCCGACGGTTGGCCTTCATGGCCTCCATGGCATGGCGCAGCTTCGATTCGAAGTCGCCGCGCGCTGAGTCGAAGCGGTACAGGTACGTCGCCGCCTTCTCGTCGGTGACGAGCTCGACGGCAGCGCGACCGTCCCCGATGGCGGCGAACCAGAACGCGTCGGCGTCGGCCGAGAACAGGCCGCATACGGTGTCGGCGTTAAGCCCTTGGAAGGTTTCGTAAGCAGCAGCGGCTTCTCCGAGACGCATGCCGAGGTTCGCTTCGAGCGCCCGATGCGCTTCCCGCCAGCGCTCCGAAACCGTTTCGCGGGCGTCCGCCAGCTTGCTGAAGAACGGATCGGTGTCGCCGCCGAGCCGTGCTATCCGGTACGCCTCGCTGGTGTCGAGGCGCACTTCCAAGGAGAAGCCCTCGCGCACCGGGGCGTCGGCGAAGCACAGCGGAACGCGCCGTGCGCCAGCATCATGCGGCAGGATGCAGAGGCAGTCCGTTCGTAGCGCGAGCTTCGCGATGCTGCTCCTTGTGATGCCGGGCTCCGCGTAGGCGTAGTCGCCCTCGCTGCGCATCACCAGGTCGCTCTCGACGAACAGCGCCCGCTCGCTCTTGGCGCAGTAAGCTTCCCAGAGCTTCTCGAAGAAGTCCTCGGTGAGGTAGCCCAGCTTCGATATCTCGGCATCCCAGCCGCGCATGGCAAGGGCGAGGCGGTAGTTCACGAGCCGCATGTCCATGATGTCAGCGAACGGTAGCATGCGACGCGACCCGTCCACGCCTTGCAGGATTACCTCGTCTTCGGTGATGACGGCCGACGCCTCGAAGGTCCCCTCGGGAAGCGAAGCCGTGCATTCGTAGGCCGGCATATCGCTAGATCTTCGTGCCGCACTGGTTGCAGAAGGCGCTTCCCTGCTCGTTCTCCGCACCGCAGTTAGGACAGACCGCCTTCGCGTTCATGGGAGACCCGCACTCCCCGCAGAACGCAAGGCCCAAAGCGACGCTTGCCCCGCAGTTCGGGCACTTGCTCATGCCGAGCGGGGAGCCGCAGTGGTTGCAGAACTTGCCAGTGCCGGCCGGTTTTCCGCAGTTCGGGCACGTCGTGGTGCGCGTCTCCAGCGTGCCGTGCCATACGGTGGCCGTCTCGGCCGCCGCGTCGATGTTGTTGCGCATGGCCTGGTTGCGCGCCTGCGCCACATACGCGCTCTCGCGTGGGGCGCATGTGACGCACAGGCCTTCGTCCTCGTTCCAGCAATCGGCGCACACCCACTGGCTACAGGCGGGGCATCTCTTGAAATGCGGGCGCACCTCTGCCTGTGCCGCATCGAACGACTGCTCCTGCTCCTTGCGCCATTGCGGCCCCTGCGATTCGAGGTTGTCGCCCACAGCGCCTATCCCGCGCTCCACAAGGCCGCCCAGGTTACCGGCGATTCCCCCGAACAGGCCGCCGATCCCTCCGGCCGCCTCGCCCAGGCGGTCGACCTTCTTGCGCGATTCGTATGTCCGCGACTCCGAAAACGTCGACTTATAGCCGTTGCCGCAGTTGTCGCAATAGAACTCGAACTGGAAGCCGGCATCGGTAGAAAGGTCGTTGTAGTTGCGGGTGAACGAGTGAAGCACGATGATCCCTCCTTACGCAGAGCGCATAAATGAGCAAACAAGCCAACAATAACATGCGCCGTAGCTCCGGACTACTGAAGGGGTGCCATATTGGAACTCCACTTCGAATATTTCGGTAAAAGGCGGCTTTGCCAGCCCGGGGCACAGGCCGCTGCGCTCTCCGCTGTGCGAGAACCTATTCTTAGGGAGACGCGTCTTGATCGCCCGGAGGGACGCCGCCGCTTGCGCAGGCGGTCAATGGCCCTGCAAGTGATCTGGGCTCTGCCGTCGAGCAGCTGTAGGCGACGCCCTTCTGAAGGATCAAGACGCGTCTCTCTAGGCAAATTAACGGATTGGTTTTCGGCGTCAAGAATCGAGTCAAGAACAATACTTTCCAAAGTGTGGTCTTTCGTGCTCAAGCGTTATAGGAAAATCACGAAGAGCTGGTGTTTCGTCCTACGGTGTTACGGAGTGAGACCCCGTATCAATAGAGACAGGTACCTTGTCTCATTCAAAAGGCGTTCTGCACAACAAGTCTCTGAATGAGACAAGGTACCTGTCCCCTTGTCTCATGCATCATGGTCCCTTCGTCCCGCTCGCGCTCGACCACTTCGCGCTGCGCGCTCCGTGCGAAACTGCCCGCTGGGCAGTTTCCACCCCAATGGGTTCGAGCCCCTGCACAGGACCCCACCGTTCCGGAGAGACTTGTTGCGCAGAACGTCTTTTGGACATGAAAGTTGGTAGGGGTGCAGGGACTCGAACCCTGATTCCTTTCGGAGGCGGATTTTAAGTCCGCTGCGTCTGCCAATTCCGCCACACCCCCGTGTCTGCATCCATGATACCTCATAGACGCACAGGCAGCGTCGCAATCAGAAGCTTTGCACCAGTTATCTGCTGCCTCCGGCTGCCTTCAGTCGGGTCGACGGTTTCGTCAGCTTCAACGCCTAGTGCGCAGACGCTGCGTCTAGGACGATGCCTTCCAGGATGTCGGTCTCGCTTGCGTAGTACGCCGGCAGCTGTGACAGCACAAGTGCTTGGCGCAGGATGATCAGCCCTGCCACAATCAGCGGCGCGCGTTTCGGTTGCAGTCCGACAACCTGGCTGCGCTGATCGACGGGCATCGAAGCCAACCGCCGGTACACCTGATCGACGGTCGCTGCGTCCACCTTCTGCCCATGAACGCGTTTGGGATCGTAAGGGTCTATCTCCTGGCTGATGGAAACGACCGACGTCGCCGTCCCTGCCACTGCGACGAACCGCTCGGGCGCAAAGTCCTTCCCCGCCAGTTCGTCGAAAAACCCTGCGAATTCGCCATGCACCCATTCTTCGAGTGCGCGCGTTTCTTCTTCGGTGGGCGGATCGCTATGCAGCAAACGCTCGGTGGCGCGACGACATCCAATGTCGAACGAATGCGCGTGCACCACGCCCTGCCCGCCAACACCGGCGACCAGTTCCGTCGATCCTCCCCCGATATCGGCCACCAGCAGGCGTTCACCGTCGTAGCCCATCGAAGCCCCTAGAAACGACAAGCCCGCCTCGCGTTCGCCCGGAATCACCGACATGTCCACGCCCAAAGCCGCCAGACGCGCCGCGAACTCGTCTGCGTTGCGCGCATCACGGCTTGCAGAGGTTGCCATGCAGCGCACTTGCACCGGCCCATCCCCCGCATACGTTCCCACGAGAGCCAGGTATTCCTCCACCTTGGCGCACACGCGGTCGATGGCATCGGCCGAAAGCGTGCCTTCGGCATCCACCCCGGCGCCCAGGTTCACGATTTCAGACCTTCGGCAAAGGTCGCGGACCTCCCCGTCGATTACATCGGCCACAAGAAGCCGGCACGTCACGGTCCCTATGTCGATCGCCGCGTATCTCATGCGTATCCAAACACGCTGTCCAGCAAAGGCGAGTACCAGGTCTCGGGCGCTTTGACGGCATCAGGCGACGTCGTTCGCAGGATTTCGGCAGCGCTTGGGTCAGTCGGCTTCGACAGCCCGCTTACCATCACGGCATTTTCGCCTTCTTTGACCCAACCGTACTGCTGGCGGGCACGGTCTTCCATGCCTTCGTCGGTGACCAGCTGGGCCACATCCTCCTTCAGCGCATCGTTGTGAGCGATCACCATCTCGTAGGCGGCTTCCGCTTTCGCCTGGTCGCGCACAGCGAAGTAGTAGTTCTTCACCGGGGCGTAGAGGAACGCGCACCCTGCGATAAGGCTGATGCATACGAGCAGCGCTATCCCACCCTTGGTGTTCAGCTTCGCGAACCGCGCAGCGACAAACGATGCCACGACGCCGATCGCCGACCCCAGCGCAGACCCTGCCGCACTCGTCGCGCGTCCCTGATTTTGCATCCGGGCAGCCTTCTTGTGCGAAGAACCCATTTTCGTTTTGTACAGCGCGGCGCGCGGGCCATCACCTTCGGGGGCGTCCTGGCGAACGGTCCGCTCGAAGAGATGGTCGGCTTTACGCTTCGCCATGTCGCGCTTGACTTTTTCGACCTTGGAAGCGGTGCTTCGACGCGAAGAATTGCTTTTGCGAGCAGTGCTCTTCTTCGTGCTTTTCGTGCTGCTGCGGGTTTGATTCGCCGCACGTGAAGACGACTTCCGTGACGAACCGGAGCCAGACGACGCCGACCTGCCACCACGCGCGGTGGCGGCCTTGCCGGATGCCGCTCTGCCGCTGCTGCCTTGCGAACGTTTCGCTTTGCCGGCAGAAGACGTTTGGGGCGAACGGGACTTTGTCTTTGATGCGCCCGACGACTTGGACGCAGGCTTCGACGAACGCGATGAACGCGACGAAGAACCGGACGCACGCCTCGAAGAGGAAGAACGTGCTTCCTCGAAATCCAGGATTCGTGCTTGTTTCGCCATGAGATTCGCCTTGTTATCGCATGTATGTCGTTTATAGTCCGTGTATGCCTAGAAGGCTACTGGCATCATATCACATGGGCAGTGCAGGAGCGGGCGTGCGGAAGAGGTCCTCAACATTTTATGTGCAATGCGCGCCCGAGCCTTCACAAATGGCTCTGCGAAAGGCGCTGCGTGTACGGCCGTATGCTAGAATTTCCGCCATAATCATTTAACGAAAGGAACACTATGTCTGGGCATTCAAAATGGGCCACTACTAAACATCGCAAAGCTGCGCAGGACGCCAAGCGTTCGGCGCTGTTCGGCAAGCTTTCCCGCAACATCACCGTTGCCGCTAAGGAAGGCGGCGATCCTAATCCCGAGAACAACGCCTCTTTGGCTGCAGCCGTGGAAAAGGCAAAGGCCAATTCGCTGCCGAAAGACAAGATCAAGGCTGCCATCGACAAGGCGTTTGGGTCGGGCAAAGACGCCGCCAACTACGAGACGGTCGTTTACGAGGGATACGGTCCGGCCGGTATCGCCATCTATTGCGAGGCCCTCACCGACAACCGCAACCGCACGGCCGCCGACGTGCGCGCCGCGTTCACCCATCACGGCGGAAACCTGGGCACCAGCGGGTCGGTGGCGTTCCAGTTTGAGCGCAAAGGCCAGGTCATCGTCGCCAAGGAAATCGAAACCGACGACAAGAAGAATCCCACGAAGCCCAACGGCGCTGCCGCCGATGAAGACGAATTCATGATGGCCGCCATGGAAGCAGGCGCCGACGACATCGAAGACGCTGAAGACGAATGGGTGGTCTACACGTCGCCGAGCGATTTGATGGCGGTGAAGAAGGCGCTCGAAGAAGCGGGTATCGAAACGAAGGGCGCTGAATTCACCATGGAGCCCACGACGCCGACGGCAGTAAGCGTAGCCGACGCGAAGAAGGTCATGCGCCTGGTCGACCGCCTGGAAGAGCTCGAAGACCTGCAGGGCGTCTACCACACCATGGACATTACCGACGAAATCGCCGAAGCTCTCGACGAGGAGTAATACTAGTTCCGCCGTTCTAACGAACGGCGGAACGACTCGACGCTGCGGGGCGGCGACGCATCCCATCTTCGCCCTTGTTTTGATTCTCGTGTACCAAAGTACACTTCGAACCAAAGGCGGGCGAATCTGGGGCACGTCGCCGCCCCTCGCTGACTTTGGTGGACCTGGGGCTCCGCACGAACGGCGGAACGACTCGACGCTGCGGGGCGCGGGGCCGGGCGCCTTGCCCCTTGTTTCGCACCTCGCGTACCGAAGTACGCTTCGGCGCGAAGGCGGGGCAACCCGTCCCGGCTCCGCGCTTTTCGCTGACCCTTCGACTACCTGGGGCTCCCCGCGAACGGCGGAACGGGAGTGCAGCTAGGGACGTTCCCAGGTGCCGGATTTGCCACCGGACTTGTGGAGCAGACGCACATCGAGGATCTCCATGCCGCGGTCGACCGCTTTGCACATGTCGTAGATGGTCAGGCACGCCACGCTCGCGGCGGTCAGGGCTTCCATTTCGATGCCCGTCTTGCCTGTAACCCCGCAGGTGGCTTCCACGCGGATGCCCACGCGGCCGTCTTCACGCTCCCCCGCTTCCACGGGAATGCACTCAACCTGCGATTTTGTTATCAGCAAAGGATGGCACATCGGGATAATGCCTGCGGTGTTTTTCGCCGCCATGACACCCGCCACGCGCGCGCAGGCGAGCACATCGCCCTTAGCCGCCTGGCCAGTGGTTATAAGTTCCAGCGTTTCAGGCCGCATGGAGATGAAGCCTTCGGCAACTGCCAGACGCACCGTGTCGTCCTTGGCCGACACGTCCACCATGCGCACGTCGCCGTTTTCGTTTACGTGGGTAAGTTCTGGCATACCTGCTCCTAACCGGTCGCGGGGCATTACCCGCCGATTTGGTTCATACCGACTTGGGTTGCGTTGGCATGGTCGCCCTGGGTGTGCTCTTCGGGTTTGGCACCGAGAGCCTGCTGCAGCAGGGCGCGCACGTCGTCGTCGGTGCCTTCGCGCAGGACCGTGCGCGCGTCGAACTCGTCGTCAGAGAACAGACAAGGACGCAACATGCCGGTGCTGGTCAGGCGGAAACGGTTGCACTCGCCGCAGAAGTGGCGCGACAGGGGGGATATGAACCCCACCGTGCCCGCCGCACCCGGGAACTGCCAGTAACGCGCCGGCCCTCCGCCATCCGGCCTGCTGGACCCTTCCACGGGCACCAGGCCATCCACGCCTTCTTCGGTGGCGCGCGCATCGATCTGCGCACGGATCTCGTCGCAGCTGATCACGTCTTGTTCGCCCCAACCTTGCCCGCACGATCCAGAAGAGTCGCCCACAGGCATGTACTCGATGAACCGCATGTGCAGCGGACGGTCGACCGACATGCGCGCGAACGCGTAGTAGTCCTGGTTCAAGCTGCGTACAGCCACCGCGTTCACCTTCACGGGGTTGATGCCCGCAGCAAGCGCCGCGCTAATGCCGGCAAGCACATCCTCCAAGTTGCCGCCACGGGTGATTTCGCGATACTGCTCGGGGTCGAGCGTGTCCATGGATATGTTCACGCGCGAAAGGCCCGCTTCGACAAGCCTGGGCATGTGCTTTGCGAGCAGGATGCCGTTGGTGGTGAGCGATATGTCGCGAATGCCGTCGATGGCGTGCAGATCGCGCACCAAGCCTTCGACGCCCTTGCGCACAAGCGGCTCCCCGCCTGTCAGGCGCACGCGCCGCACTCCGGCTTCCGCCGCAATCCTCACGAAGCGCAAGATTTCGTCGAACGTCAGGATGCTTTCGTGAGGCACCTGCTCGATTCCTTCGGCCGGCATGCAATAAATGCAGCGCAAGTTGCACCGATCAGTCAGGGATATGCGCAGGTAGTCAATCGTTCTACCGTGGGAATCTTTCACTGCAAGCGGCCTCCCGCCATAGGTCTGGCAAAGTCAGCGGCAGCACAGCTGGCGAGTGCGATAGCCGCGCCTTGCCCCCAAGCGTACTTCGGTACGCGCAGCGGGGCAAACAAGCGGCTAGCGTGCCGCCAGATGCGCTGTAAGCGTCGGCAGTGCCGCTGTTCGTCAGAACAGCGGAACCGAAAGTCGATTGTACGACCGTGAGAATCTTTCATAATGCTCCTTCGGGGCGATTATACTCCATCGTGCCATGTTGTACGAAACGTAACCAAGTTGTGCGAAACAAAGCGACACTTGTGGCACGTACTGCTGCCGCTTGCATGGAACGACGGAAAAGGCAGAATACCAACTGTCAAAGAAAACGGGGCGAACGACCCCATCGAAAAGAGAGGAAACCATCATGAAGATCAGCGCTCGCAACCAATTGAAGGGCACCATCACCAACGTCGCAGAAGGAGCGGTGAACGGCGTGGTCACCATCGATCTCGGCGGCAACACGGTCAAGGCCGACATCACCATGGAGAGCATCAACGAACTTGGCCTGGCGGAAGGCAAAGAGGCGTTCGCCATCATCAAGGCCACCAACGTCATGTTTGCCACGGGCACAGAACGCATCGCTGGAATTTCCGCGCGCAACCAACTCGCCGGCAAGGTGGTCAAGGTGACCAAGGGCGCCGTGAACGGGCATGTAACGGTGGAACTGCCCGATGGCAACCGCGTTTCCGGCTCGATTACCAACGCCGCTATCGAAGACCTCGGCCTGACGGAAGGCGGCGACGCCCTGGCCATCATCAAGGCCACCGACGTGATCGTGGGCGTGGAGTAAGTTTCGCTGCGCTTTCGGGCGCCACTGCGCTTCCGCCAAAACCGGGCTCGCACTGTTGCGGGCCCGGTTTTTGCCCATGGTGGAAAGCTCGAATGGAAACGGTGGCTGCTGCCCGCGACCGGCTACAGCGTACTGGCTCGTTCGCCAAAAGGCGCTTCGTTATACTTCGTAGAGAATATCACCTGCGCGATCGGTGTCGTAGCCGGTCGCGCGAGCAGCAGCGTCCCTGAACGCACGGGATGGGAGCAGGCGCCGCAAAGTCCTCAGTGTTTCTTCGGTAGCAGGGCTCTTCAGGACGACGAGGGCGAAATCCTCTTCCAGCTGCGGAACGAAATGCAGCCCCTCTGCTCTCGAAAGCGCATCGAGACCTCCTATAGCGCAATCGGCATGACCTTGCGCCACAAACGAAGCCGCGGCCTGCGCCGACGCGCATTCAACCGCCGTGTCGAACGCATCGGCCGAAGCCGCTAGGGAAACCAAGTATTCGTCGAGCATAATCCTGGAACCTGCGCCGCGCTCCCGGTTGGCAACCACCACATCTGCGCGCAGCAAATCGCGCCATGTACGGATGCGCTTCGGGTTGCCCCGCCTAACCAAAAAGCCCGCCGTGCGCTTCGCCACATGGAACACGACGAGCGGCGTCCCCGGCACCATACGCTGCACGTACGGAACGTTGAAGCGTCCAGTTTTGCGATCGTAGAGATGCACGAGCGCGGCATCGACGCCGCCTGTGTACATCCCTTCCAGCCCGACATAACCGTTCACGTACGTCCGCTCGATGGCCGACTGCTTCGACCCGAGTGCGTTCGACACAAGATCGGCGAGTACGTCGCATCCCGCCAAACGAAACGGGGATGCATCTTGCGCGTTTTCGCCTTCACGAGGCCAAGTTCGCGCAGGGCCGGTTTTTCCCGTTCGGGCATGGTCGATGTAGGCATCAACGTCGCGCAACGTAAATCGCATCTTGCGACCTACCATGTACGACGAGAGCTCCCCCGCCTTCACCAAGTTGTACACCGTGTTGCGGCTCACTTGCAAAATGTCGGCGACATCTTGAGCATCAAGTGCGTTTTCATCGTGAGATGACATCATGCTCCTTAAGCAATATTCACAATATAGGATAATTTAGCATAGCAAAATCCTTCGACGCGAATCCTGTCACGCTATCTGTCCACCAAATAGAGATGCTCGGGCGGGATGCGCAGCAGGGTTTCGTCTCCCACGCGGGGGAGCGCCTCCCGACCTTCGTAGAGCAGGTTGATACGCCAGAACAGACGCTGGTGCAAGAAGCGCATCTCTGCTTCGGTGGATTCCACGAGCACATCGGCGTCGCTCGACCGGTCCAGGCACGAGAGCAGCACCATGGCCTCGAAGCGCGATTCGGTCACCCGGTCCACGCGCATGCGGAACACGTTGGGACCGGGCGCATCCGCCTTTTCCAGATAGAAGGCACGGACGCCGACAGCCCTCACATCGTCGGGGACGGATCGGGCGGCTTCCAGGGTAATACCCCAGTCTGGGCAATACACGCGACAATCGTCCACACGCACAACATCACAGGTGTTCTTCACCCCCGAGAGCTTGAGCCCCGCCAGCGACTGGGGGTTGTCCACCAACTCGCGTGCGCCAGCGCGTTCCATGATGCGGCCGTGCTCCATAACCGCGATGCTGTCGCAGAACCGCAACGCTTCATCGATATCGTGGCTCACGTAGACGATGGTGCCATCGAAGGCGTCGAAAAGGCTTGAAAGGTTCTGTTCGAGGATGCTTTTCAGATGAGAGTCGAGTGCGGAAAACGGCTCGTCGAGCATGAGAATGCACGGGTCTGCCGCCAGCATGCGGGCAAGCGCCACGCGTTGCTGTTGGCCACCCGAAAGCTGCGCCGGATAACGCTTGGCGAACGGCTGGACGTCAAAGCGAGCTAGCTCGCGTTGCACGATGGCACTTCGGTCGGCCGCGGAAATGCTACGTGAAATGCCTGCCGCCACATTGTCTTCCACCGTCAAGTTGGGAAAGAGCATGTAGTTCTGGAACAGCAGGGCGGTTTTGCGCATCTGCGGAGAGAGGTTGACCTTAGCCGCCGAATCGAAGAACACCTGGTCGTTGACTACAATGCGTCCTTCATCGGGCCGCTCGATGCCGGCGATTGCGCGCATGGTCAGGCTCTTGCCGCAGCCGGATGCCCCCAGCAGCCCCATAACTTCGTTTTCCGCGTCGAAGCAAACCTCCAGATCGAAAGCAGGAAAGCGCTTGACGATGTCCACATGCAGGCTCATTCTTCGACCGCTCCCCGTCTGTAGCGCGTGGTGTGTTGGCTCCACAGGTTGATGAACAGTATGACCACGAAGCTGAACACGAGCACCACCAACGTCCAGAATATGGCGACATCGGTGCGCCCGATTTTCCAATAGAAGTAGATGGATATGGGGATGGTACGCGTGATGCCCACATAGTTGCCGGCCAAGAACAGCGTGGCGCCGTATTCGCCGAGCGCGCGGGCGAACGCGAGCACGGTAGCCGCTGCGATGCTCGACCACGATAGCGGAAGCATCAGCCTGAAGAAGATCTTCAGCTCCGACCAGCCGAGCGTGCGCGCCGCATCGAGCATGTTCGTGTCCAGGTTTTCGAAGGCGCCGCGCGCGTTGCGGTACATCAGCGGAAACGCCACCACCGTCGCTGCAATCACCGTGGCTGGCCAGGAAAACACAAGGGGGAATCCGATGGATGCGAACCATTGTCCGATGGGCGTCTTCGTGCCCAGCAAAAGCAGGAGCAAAAAGCCGCAGACCGTCGGCGGCAACACCATGGGGATGGTAAATATGGTGTCGAGCAAGTCGCGCACGCGCGGGCTGGCGTGCAGGGTAAGGTATGCGGCAGCCAGCCCCAACACGAAGATGAACACAATGGCGGTGAGCGTGGTCTTCAAGGTAACCCACAGGGGACTCCAGTCAAGCGTCGCGAAGAAGTCCTGCAGACGCTCGGCCGTCGTCGGGGGATCGACGATGGCCGCCTCGTCGCTGGGAACCAAACTTGCGAACCCAGCGTGCGTGAACTGGGTATAGTGCTCGTTAGCCGTATCGGTGACATCGGAGCCGTCCGAGCCGATGATCGTATTGTAGTAGCGACCCTTCTGCAGTTCCCGGTCGAACCCGAACGCCACCCCATTCACGTTGATGGCCTCTTCGCTGATGAAATGCCACGTGGAGCCATCGATGATGCCCTGGCTGCCGTTTTCGTTCGCCTTGCTCAGCACTTCGATGTAGTCGCGCAAAAAGGCGGCGTCCTCGTCCGAATCCACACGTATTCCCAGTTCCGATGCGGCGTCGGGCGAGACGTAAACCACGACATCGGTGGTCGTGGCCACGTACATCAAATCGCTTGCCTTCTTGCCGATGTAATAGGCGTAACCGTAGTACTCGTCGTCTATAGCGCGATTGCTGCCTGCACTGGCGCGGTCGAAATCGTTGACGGCAAACGAACAACCATCGATGGTCGCCGCCCTATCATCGGATGACAGCACCAGCCCTTCGACGCCTGCAGCACTTGCCTCGCCCGCAGTGTCTTCGGCGGCCTCCGCCGCCTCGAACGCGGCTTCATCCGACGCTTCATCCGCCCATGCCAATGCAGGAACTGCGAGCAGCACAGCCGCCAATATATACAGGGCAATTCTTCTCATATGGATATTATACTAGAACGCGGCGTAATGAGATTCTGCCGGACTTGCTTGCGACGGGCACGGGCCTTTTGGCAGGCCCGACAGGCCTC
>CAMORQ010000024.1 GCA_946623915.1 uncultured Coriobacteriaceae bacterium
CGCCGCAAGAAGGACACTGCCACTACCACCACGCAGGCCGCTGCGTAAGCAATCCGTCTATCCGGCTCGACCAAGAAAGGACCGAACATGCAAGAAGTTGACGCACGTGGGCTATCCTGCCCAGAGCCTGCACTTATGGCCATGGAAGCCATCAACAATTTCCCCGGAGAAGAGATTCGCGTTTTGGTAAGCACCGCCACGCAAAAGCAAAACGTCACCGAACTCGCCCAAAGCAAAGGGCGCAGCGTTTCGGCCACCCAAGAGGGCGCCGATTTCGTACTGACCATTTCGTAACGGACGTGGCGCGCACGCTTCGAACATCTGGAACAGAAGCGCTCGTCGTGGCATTCGACTCCACGGCGAGCGCGCTTGCATTCGCATCTGCTGCAAGTCCATCTGGCCTCGGAGGCAGGCTGATTCCCATTCCGCGCTCGCTATCCGCCGGCTGCGGCATAGCATGGCGCGACTCTCCTGAGCATCGAGGCCAGGTAGAGGCCATCATCGAAGCGGAGCAGATTGACGACGCTCGCTTGGTAGTTATGAACCTGCGATAAAGGTTGCGGACCGAAGGTGGCGGCTTCAGGAACCCGTCACTTTCGGTCTGACATGCCGTGTGGCATCTACTGTTTTCTTCGTCCGAACTTGGCGACGAGTCCTACACCCACAAAAAGAAACACTGCGAGAGCAACAGCCCATGGCCTAAACTGCGGGCCTTCAGCAGGTGCGGCTTCGGTGCCCGAAGAGGCCTTGCCCGCGCTTTCCGACGCGCTGGGTTGCTCGCCGCTTGTCGCGGCAGCCGTTGCTTTACTGGAAAGGACGTGCGTGGCGCCGATGGCTGTCGCAGTGTGCTGCGGGGCCGTGTCCGCCCATGCAACGGAGCGCATCGACCCAAGGCACAGCGCGCAAACAAGGAACAGCGCCGCGAAAACGCACGAACACTTCCTCGTAATCCCAAAATCCATATGCGACCCCCGTTTCTCGTTTTCGTTCAGTGTGGCAGAGAATAACGAGTTTGTCACTTCTTCCTGCAAGAAGAACAGGTACGCTGCCTGCTACGGCAGCCGCACCAGCGGCCGATTGGCGCGTCAGGCGCGCGGTTCGAGTGCCGCAAGCGACCTATCGAGTATGCCCGTCATCTTCGCAATGGCGATTCCGTAGTTGGTGAACGGAATACCTTGCGCGGCAGCGTGACGTGCCCGCCACGCCATTTCGCGCTCGTTGACCATGCATCCACCACAATGGATAACCAGATCGTACCCATCCAGGTCTTCGGGGAAGTCATTTCCCGAACTGAATTCGAAGATGGGGTCGGTGCCTGTGTACTGGCGAACAAGGTTGGGCAACTTCACCGTGCCGATGTCTTCGCATTGGCGATGGTGGGTACATCCTTCAGCCATCAGAATGCGCGGTCGGAAATCGCCTGGGCCAGACGCCTTTGCCGCGCTTGGTTCACCCGGCAAACCGCGCGCCCCTTCGCGCATGCGATCGAGTTCAGAGGCCCCTTCGACTTGCACGTCGAGCGTGCCTTTATAGCGTGCCATAAGGATGGAGAAGCTGGTCAGGGGCACGTGCTCTGGCACCACCTTCGACACGGGACCGAAGACCTGCGAATCGGTGATGACCATGCGTGGCGGATTCGCCAGCTGCCCCAACGCTGCTTCCAGCTCGCTATCCTGGCACACAAGCGCCGTGCAACCCGCGTCGATGATGTCGCGAATAGTTTGTTGCTGCGGCAGAATCAAACGTCCTTTAGGCGCAGACTCGTCGATCGGGCAAACCAAGACGACGCAGTCTCCTAAAGCAAGCAGGTCGGACACGATGTACGCCTCGGGCCCATCGCGATGCGCAAGCTTGGCAATCGCCTCTTTCAGCTCGTGAACGCCTTCGCCTGTTTCGGCGCTAGTCGATATGCACGTTCCTGCCTGGAGTATCGGATCCGCGCCCATCTCGGCCTTTTGCGTATTTGTTCCAGCCAGGTCGGACTTGGTCAGCGCGACAAGATATGGCACGCGTTTGTCCTGGAACAGCGCGAGCAAATCGCGGTCAGCTTCGGTTAATCCGCGCATGGAATCTACGGCCAGTACAGCCACATCCACCGAGTTCAGAACACGGCGAGCCTTGCGCACCCGTTTCTGGCCCAGCTCGCCTTCGTCGTCGATGCCCGGCGTGTCGATGATAAGCACCGGGCCCGCAGGCAACAGCTCCATAGCCTTGCGCACCGGGTCGGTGGTGGTGCCCGCAACATCGGAAACCACGGCAAGATCTTGCCCCGTTACAGCATTGATCAGAGACGACTTCCCCGCATTGCGCACGCCAAAAAACCCGATGTGCACACGGTCGGCTGAAGGCGTGTCGTTAAGCGTCGTCATATCGGTCTCCTGTTCGTCCCCTGTTCATTCGACCCTCCAACTTGCTAGAACCTGAAATCTCGTCCGGCGCCGCTCCGGATAGCTTCGATGTGTTTGGCAGCCTGTGCACGGGTTGCATCCGATGACACCTTGTCCAATTCGCGCTCGATCATAGCCCAGCCGCGTTCAGCGGTTGCAGGTGTCGCATAATCGACTAGGTACTCTGCCAGAGTCATAAGCGCATTAGGGTGACAATAGTTCAAAATCTGCCCGCTCTTGCAGAACTGCATGAACCGATCGCCCGTCCGCCCCGCACGATAGCATGCCGTGCAGAAGCTAGGGATGTGGTCGTTGTCCATCAGCCACGCGATAACTTCGTCAAGCGTACGCTGGTCAGACACGTCGAACTGCTCGGTGTCGTGCGGACGCACGTCTTCGGTGTAGCCCCCCACGCTGGTGCGCGAGCCACCGGAAATCTGCGAGATGCCGTACTTCAGCGCAGCTTCGCGCACCGCCTGGGACTCACGCGTCGAAATAATCATCCCCGTATACGGCACGGTGATGCGAATAAGCGCGATGATCTTCTCGAACATTTCGTCGGAAATGGAGTTGTCGAATTCGTCGGGGTCGATGTCCATCGCCGGCTTCACACGCGGCACCGAAATGGTGTGTGGGCCAACCCCCCACACTGCCTCCAGATGCTCGGCATGCATCACGAGGCCAGCGAATTCGTAGCGGTATTTATCCAATCCGAACAGCACGCCGAGACCCACATCGTCTATACCAGCCTCCTGCGCGCGATCCATGGCTTCGGTATGCCAGTTGTAGTCGTGCTTTGGGCCGGTTGGGTGCAAGCGCAGATACTCTTCTTTGTGGTAGGTCTCCTGGAACAGGATATAGGTACCTATCTCGGCTTCCTTCAGCATACGATACTCGTCGACCGTCGTCGCCGCGATGTTCACGTTCACACGGCGGATCGCCCCGTTCTTGTGCTTGATCGAATAGATGGTATCCATGCACTCGAGGATGTATTCGATGGGGTTGTTCTTGGGGTCTTCGCCGGCTTCGATCGCAAGCCTTTTGTGGCCCATGTCCTGAAGCGCGATTACTTCTGCGCGCACTTCGTCTTGGCTAAGCTTTTTGCGCGGAATGTCCTTGTTCTTAGCATGATATGGGCAGTACAAGCAGCCGTTGACGCAATAGTTCGACAGATAAAGCGGGGCGAACAGCACGATGCGGTTACCGTAATATGCCTGCTTGATGTCGTGGGCGAGCTGCTTGATGCGCTCGTTCACTCCTTCGTCGTCACACGCAAGCAGAACGCTCGCTTCACGATGATCGATCATGGCGCCATGCTCGGCAGCGGGCTGCAGATGCGGAGCGCACTTGTCCAGGATTCGGTGGCACAGATCGACGTCGTCCTTGTGCTCGTCTGCGTAAGCAAGCGTTTCCAGGATTTCATCGTGGTTGATGAATTCGTCTGCACGCATGCTTTTCGGATCGTAAATGTAAGTCATGTTCGTTCCTCGTCGTTACTTCCACAGGCATCATACCGCGGCAACAGGATCGCCGGCCACGATGGCGCCTTTCGTTTCGCCTGCATCGTTTATGGGGTCTTCCGTGGCAGGGTCGCCCCGGTCCACCACGATGCGATAGCCGATTTCACCCATGCGGCTGTTCAGATCTTCAAGTCCTTCGGCCGATTCCACACCTGTATGCGCCTTGTTGTCGTAAATGGCGTACTTCTCGCGCACGTCCGATGGCGAAAGATTGGGCATGACCACATTCGCCCCCGCGAGAATGCCCCTCTCCCTCCCACGGGGATCGATGCTGCCAAGGGCGGTCGTGGCCGGAAGCAGGACCGTGGGAAGAATAAGCCGCACGATGGAGAGCAGGAAACACGTTTGCTCGACGGTACCCGCGGCGTCGTGCGCATAACGCGTGCTGTGATGCGGGATGAACGGTCCTAATCCGCACATTTCAGGCTTGAATTCTTCGATAAACTTCAAGTCGGCTGCCACGTGCGCGCTTGTCTGCCCTGGAGCTCCAACCATGAATCCTGCGCCTGTCGCATACCCCACATCGCGCAAATCCTGCAAGCACGCCAAGCGCGTCTCGCCGGACATGTTCGAGGGATGCAGGGTTTCGTAATAAGCAAGATCGGCCGCCTCGTGGCGAAGCAGGTACCTGTCCGCCCCCGCATCGCGCCAGGCGGCATAGGTGTCTCGGTCACGCTCCCCCAGCGAAAGCGTCACGGCGCAGTCCGGATGGCGCTCTTTGATGGACGAAACGATCGAAGCCACGCGGTCGCGCGAGAACCGCATGTCTTCGCCTCCTTGCAGCACAAACGTGCGGAATCCAATCGCATACCCAGCGCCCACACGGTCGAAGATTTCGTCGTCGGAAAGACGGTAACGCTCGCACGCCTCGTTCGAGCGCCTGAGCCCGCAGTAATAACAGTCGTTGCGGCAAAAACTGGAAACCTCTATCAGGCCCCGGATGAACACGCTGTTGCCGTAGACCGCCTTGCGCCGCACAACCGCAAGCTGCTCAAGCCGCTTTGCAGCCATGGGACTATAATGGGACACAAGGTACTCGTACCCTTCCAATGGCAGGCTGCGATCGGCGTCAAGCCGGTCGATCAGTTGTCGCGTGGTTTGGTCCACGTTGTGCTTCTCCGCGCTTCTCCGCAAACAAAAGCTGCTGCGCCTTGCAAGAAGACACAGCAGCTTATCCGGTGTTATATGCTGCCTTGTCTTCGGACTCTCGTCTTCGAGTCAGGCATGGGCGATTATATCAAATTACTTACACTGAGCAGGAACCATGTCCCATGTTGCCTGGTCAGTGTGCAGTTCGTGCTCCGCACGCTCGGATAGGGGTTCGCCGTAGATTTCCTTGTAAATCATGTCGATACTCGGATTCTCATGGCTGAAACGCAAGTCGGCAACCTTATCCAAACCGTAGAGCACCTTCCCGCGCTCTTCGGCCATTTCCTGACCATCGTGGATGGGCTGACCGCCGCCACCGGCACAGCCGCCTGGGCACGCCATGATCTCGACGAAGTCATATTCGACTTCTCCGGCGTCGATCGCCTGCATCAAGCGCTCGGTGTTGGCCAAGCCGCTTGCCACCGCAACACGCAGAGGTGTGCCTGCCAGGTCGAACGTGGCCTCTTTCCAGCCTTCGATGCCACGCACGTCCTTAAAGGCGTCCGGGTCGGGATTTTCACCCACGACCGCAAAGTACGCGGTACGCAGCGCAGCTTCCATAACGCCGCCGGTGGCACCGAAAATGACAGCCGCACCCGTAGCGATGCCAAGTGGGTTGTCGAAGTTGTCTTCTTCGAGCGCATCCGCCGTGATGCCGCACACCTTTGCCAGTCGAATCATCTCGCGCGTGGTCAGAGACGCGTCCACATCGCCCTTTTCGCTGACGTCGCGCAGTTCTTCGACCGCACATTCGTACTTCTTCGCCACGCAAGGCATGATGGACACGCAGAACACTTTCTCCGGATCCAAGTCCTTTTCCTTTTTGAACAGGGACTTCACGGCAGGACCAAACATCTGCTGCGGCGACTTGGATGTGGAAAGCATAGGGACCTGATCGGGGCGATGGCCCTTCATGTAGCGCACCCAACCAGGGCAGCAGCTCGTAAACATCGGGAACTGGTATTCGTCCTTGTGGTTCAAGCGCTCCAGGAATTCGTTCGCCTCTTCGAGGATGGTGAGGTCGGCCGCGAAGTCGGTGTCGAACACGTAGTCGAAGCCGATCTTGCGCAGAGCGTTCGCCATCAGGCCGGGTGTCGCCTCTTCGTGCGTGAGCCCCAGGCTTTCGCCCCAGGCCGAACGCACAGCGGGCGCCACCTGCACAACCGTCGTAATCTCAGGATCGGCGAGGGCGTCGAGCACCAGTTTCGTATCGTCACGCGCACGAAGGGCGCCTACGGGACAATGAGTGATGCACTGACCGCACAGCACGCATTTGGACTGCTCCATGGGGATGCCGCCGGTTACGCCAACCGTGGTGCGCTTGCCGCGGTTTTTCACCGACCAGGCGTTAACAGCCTGCACTTTGTCGCACACCTGCACGCAACGCATGCATTTGATGCACTTGGAAGAATCGCGAATGAGCGGGAAGTTTTCGTTCCACGGCTCTTTCTGATAGTCCACCTTGTAGTGAATGTCGATGATGTTCAGATCGTTTGCCACATCTTGCAGGCTACAGTTGCCCGAGCGGACGCAATTCGTGCATTCGGTGTTGTGCTGCGACAGAATCAGCTCGACATTGGTCTTACGCGCGTGGCGAGCCTTATGGCTGTTGGTCAGCACCGACATACCTTCCTGTGCAACCGTGTTGCACGAAGACACCAGACGTTCCTGCCCTTCGATTTCCACCACGCACACGCGGCATGCGCCGATATCGTTAAGGTCCTTGAAATAGCACAGCGTCGGGATCATGATGCCGGCCTTTGCTGCTGCGTCAAGGATGGTCGTGCCTTCTTCAACCTCAACAGCCTTACCGTCAATCGTTAGCTTTACCATTCTTCCTGCCTCCCTTCGCGGAATGCACCGTAGCCGAAGTGATCGCAGCGCAGGCAGCGCGACGCTTCCTGCATGGCTTCTTCGACGGACAGCCCCTGCTCCATAAGATCGAAATCGTCTACACGATCGTGCACAGGACGCTCGATGGCGTTGGAACGACCGCATGGCAGCTTGTCTCCAGGTGCAGCGGTAGGAACATCGACCTCCTGCTTAATCGGATGGTGGAATCCCAGATAATCGTCAATGTTGCGCGCAGCGGCCTTGCCAGCAGCAATAGCCTTGATAACGGTAGCCGGTCCGCTCTCGCAGTCGCCGCCCACGAACACGCCTTCAAGACCCTGAACGCGAGCGAATTCGTCACCGACGAGCATGCCGCGATTGATGTGCATGCCCAGGCCCTCGAACGGGTCAACCTCGATATCCTGGCCGATGGCGACCAACACTACATCGAACGGAAGGACTTCGGGTTCGGTGTTCGCCTTAACCGGCGCCGGACGACCGCGGTCGACCTTGCTGATCATCTGCTTCTGCACCTGAAGGCCAGTGACCTGGTCGTTTTCGGTCATGATGGCCAGAGGAGCCACCAGTTCCATCAGCTCGCAGCCTTCGGCGATAGCGCCATCAATCTCTTCACGCTGGCACGTCATGTCGTCGATGCGGCGACGATAGACAATTGACACATGGTCGGCACCAAGGCGCACAGCAGAACGGGCACAGTCCATGGCTACGTTACCGCCGCCGATAACGGCGACACGTTTACCCGTAAAGTCGGGATGATGTCCGTCGCCGATGGCGCGCAGAATCTGCACCGCACTCATAACACCTTCGGCGTTTTCGCCGTCGATGCCAAGCTTCTTGTCGGTATGGGCACCGATGGCCACATAGATGGCATCGTAGTTTTCGCGCAGTTCGTCGAAGCTGACATCACCAGGCACGCTTGTGTTCAGTTTAACCTCGATGCCTTGCTTGACCAGGAAGTCCATTTCGTCCTGAAGGCGTTCGCGCGGCAGACGATAAGCGGGGATACCGTAGCGCATCATGCCGCCCAGGCTTTCGCGCTGCTCGAACACGGTAGGCGCATGGCCCATAAGCGCCAAGAAGTACGCAGCGCTCATGCCGGCCGGGCCACCGCCGATAACGGCGACCTTCTTGCCCGTGGGCTCGTAGTGGAACGGCGTGTAGTCGTTGTCGGAATGATCGACCGCGAAGCGCTTGATGGAGCGAATGTTCACAGCGTCATCGATCATGTTGCGACGGCATTCAGGCTCGCATGGATGCTCGCAGATAAGGCCGCACGCCAACGGGAACGGGTTATCCTTGCGAATAAGCCGAATCGCATCTTGGTAGCGCCCCTCTGCGACAAGGGCGATATAGCCAGGAATGTCCACGCGTGCCGGACAGCCGCGCATGCAAGGGATGGCCGTAAAGGCGGAAGCCCCGCATTGTCCCGTATGGACATGAGCCTCGAAATCTTCGCGGAAACCCTGTACCGCACGCCAGGCCGTAGATGCAGCATCGTAACCGATGGCACAATCGGCGCTAAGGTAGATGTCTTCGGCTAATTCTTCGATTTCAGTGATGGTGCGCTCTTTGGCGGTGCCGTCAAGCACGCGTTCGAGCAGGGCCTGAAGCTTGGGTAGGCCCACACGGCACGGTGTACATTTGCCACATGATTGTGCGGCGCACATTCCCACGTACCCGGATGCGAAATCTACCGGGCACGGAGGATAAGCCGAAGCCTCAAAGCGCCTTGTGAGGGTAGAGCGAATCTCGTCGACAGTGAGCTGGTCACCCGACGGACGCGCCACTGCTAGCAATGGCATAGCTTCTCCTTCTCTCCTTCTTGATAAGGCCCGCGTTCCTCTTGCGAACCTTTGTCTGCATATCAAGTGTACCAATGAATACTATTATTTGCGAATCATGGTAACTGTATCCCCTTATAGCACGTAGGGCACCCCTCCCCAGGTGCCCCACGTAAGCGGAATATTGCTGTTAGATAGCGCTATTCAACCCGCTATTCTTTCGGAGCGGGGCCGAACAAACCCTCACGATAAGCGGTCAGGTATTCCATGCAGTATTCATCGTTGCCGAGCAGCGCGTCTGTCGCGTAGATGAGGCCCATCATGTCGCGGTTCAGCGGGTCGACGATAGCGGAGTCCATGCCAGCCTGCATGGCCAGAACCATGAAGCCCATGTTGATGCTCTTGCGCGACGGCAGACCGAAGCTGATGTTGGACAGACCAGAAGTGATGTGGATGTCCGGGCACAGCTCGCGAGCGTCACGGCAAACCTTGGCGAACGTGATCAGGCTTTCCTCGTTGGTGCCGAGCGTCTCGACCAGCGGATCGATGAAGACCTGGTCGGGCTTGATGTCGTATTCTTCCATCTTGCCAAGCAGGCGCTTGAAGCAGTCGACGCGACCTTCAGCGGTCTCAGGGATGCCCTCTTCGTCGTCGAGCATGGCAACGACCTTCCAGTCGGTGCCCTTGATCAGCGGGAAGATCTTTTCAATCTTATCGCCGGCGATGGAAACGGAATTGATCATGCCGGGACGGGAAACGAATCCGAAGGATTCCACGAGCACGTCGGCGCCAGGGCTGTCCAGGCAGATGGGCGTGTCGGAAACTTCTTCAATCAGGTCGACCATCCACTTCATGGTCTCCAAAGCTCCCACGTCGGTTGCGGGGCAGCAATCCAGGAAGTCGGCACCGGCTTCGCTTTGCTGCTTGGCGATCATCTGAATGTAATCGCCATCCTTTTCTTCGATCGCCTGACCCGTACGAGGCACGAATCCGTTGATCTTCTCACCAATAATAATCATGTGTGCACCCTTTCTAATCTTATAAGTCGGTGCCGCACCCTTCGCACGGCACCGTACTTTCCTATTTAGCCAGCGACCAGCTTCGCCGCTTCGACTACATGGCTTACCAGCACTGCCGTGGTCACAGAGCCTACGCCACCCGGAACGGGGGTGATGGCATTCACGATGGGCTCAACATCGTCGAAGATCACGTCGCCGCACAGCTTGCCCTTTTCTTCGTTCCAGCCGATACCGACGTCGATGACGGTCTGGCCGGCCTTGAAGTATTCGGCACCGATGGTTTCCATGCGACCAGCGGCAACCACGACGATATCTGCTTCACTTGTGATGGAGGGCATGTCCACCGTCTTGGTGTGGCAGGTAGTGACCGTGGCATTAGCGGCCATGAGCATCATGGACACAGGCTTGCCGATGACCAGCGAACGGCCGATGACGGCAGCGCGCTTGCCAGCGGTTTCGATGCCATAGTGCTGCAGGATTTCCATGCAGGCCTGAGCCGTGCAAGGAGCGTAACCTTCGCCCTTGCCCGTAAACACGTGCGCAAGAGACGCAGTGGTAGCGGCGTCGACGTCCTTGGCGGCCGCGAGAGCTTCGCAGCAGGCGGCTTCATCGAGCTGCTCGGGCAGCGGACGGAACATCAGCACGCCGTGAACGCCAGCGTCGTTGTTCAGGTCTTCGATGGTGGCCATCATGGTTGCCTGGTCGACGTCGGCAGGAAGCACGACGTTCTTAACCGCAACGCCTACCGCCTCGCAGCGCTTCGTGGCGCCGCGCTCGTAGGACAGGTCATCGTCGCGTTCGCCAACGCGCAGAATAGCCAGCGTAGGGTTCACGCCCTTGGCCTGGCAGGCTTCGACGTCGGCTTTGCAGCGCTCGGCGATTGCTTCCGCAACAGGAGCGCCTTTCAGAAGTTCAGCCATTGTTTACCCCCTGATGTATTCCATAACGGATGCCGCGACCGCTTCGGCCTTCGGCATGTATTCGGCCATGAGGCCATCGACTTCCCCTTCGACCTCTTCGGCATAGGCGCGATCGGTCAGGCTCTTCGTGTTGATGAACACGTTCATGGCCGCAGCTTCCAGAGCCGCACGGCACAACGTGGCGCCGCAGCCGGAGTCGGACACGATCAGACGAGAGCACTTGGCAGCCATCTCTTCGAGCAAATCAATGGTCTTGCAGATTTCGCGAACCATCTCGAGAGGACCGGCAAGGGCGTCCTTCGTGCACTTTTCCAGTGTTTCAGCACGCGTGGGGTCTTCCTTGGGAATGCCATAGGCCTTCGACAGAGGGAAGAACGCCGCAGCGTCTTCGTCCACCAATTCAATCAGACGAATGCGAATCCGCTCGGCCTCGGCAAGCATGCGCTGCATATCGTCTTCCACATCGGCGAACTTTTCCTTGCCGGCCGTGAACACGCCCGACATGGAGCACAGGGCCGTACCGAGCGCACCCACCATGGCAGCAGCTCCGCCGCCACCGGGCACACTGACCTTGGCAGCCAGCTCGGATGCGAACTCCGCACAACTCTTATCAACTAACTTGTCACTCACTTGAGTATTCTCCTTCCGGGTGTCGGTAAAAGATAGTGAGTACCCACTCCGCAAAAGCAATGGTCTTTTCCGCCGGGTGATGCACCTTGCAACAGCAGCGCGTGAGCGTTGGTTTTGACCACGTTCGCTTGTGGCAGCCCGCGATGGGGATGCCCATCCCCCACGCGAACCGTCTGAACACCATTCCTGAAAGTCGCGAAGCGACCAAGTAAATGCATGAAGCAGCGCAGCGCACGAGCGAAACGAGCAGCGGAGCGGTGCGTCGCGAAGGGGATGGGCGTCCCCATCGCGAGCTGCGGTGGCGCTAGCGGGCAAAGCCAGCGCACGCGCCACCGCTTGCAGGTCGAACCTACAACTTAGAACAGACCAACGATCTTGCCGTCAGCAGTGACGTCGATCTTTTCGGCAGCCGGAACCTTCGGCAGGCCAGGCATGGTCATGATTTCGCCGGTCAGGGCAACGATGAAACCAGCGCCAGCGGAAATCTTCAGGTTGCGCACCGTGATGCGGAAGTCCTTCGGGGCGCCCAGCTTGGTCTGGTCGTCGGTGAAGGAGTACTGCGTCTTGGCCACGCAGATGGGCAGCTTGTCCAGACCCAGAGCCACGAGCTGATCGAGCTGCTTCTTGGCATTCGGGGTGAAGTCCACGCCGTCAGCATGATAGATCTTCGTAGCGATAGCGTTGAGCTTCTCTTCAATGGTCTGGTCGACTTCGTAGCTGAAGCGGAACTCGCCCTTGCCCTCGTCGCACACGCGCACGACTTCTTCGGCGAGCGCAACAGCACCTTCGCCACCCTTGGCCCAGTGCTCGGCCAGAACAGCGTTAACGCCAAGCTCAGCGCACTTGTCCTGGACCAGCTTCAACTCGGCCTCGGTGTCGGTCGGGAAAGCGTTGATGGCAACCACGGCGGGCAGACCATAGACGTCCTGGATGTTGCCCACATGCTGGAGCAGGTTGGGCAGGCCAGCCTCGAGGGCTTCCAGGTTTTCGTTGTTCAGGTCGGCCTTGGCAACGCCGCCGTTGTACTTCAGGGCGCGCACGGTGGCAACGATGACAACCGCGGAGGGGGTGAGGCCAGCCATGCGGCACTTGATGTCCAGGAACTTTTCAGCACCCAGGTCGGCGCCGAAGCCAGCTTCGGTGATGACGTAGTCAGCCATCTTCATAGCGGTCATGGTCGCCTGCACGGAGTTGCAGCCATGAGCGATGTTGGCGAAGGGGCCGCCATGCACGAATGCGGGGTTGTTCTCGAGCGTCTGGACCAGGTTCGGCTTGATGGCATCCTTCAGCAGAGCGGTCATGGCGCCCTGAGCGTTAATGTCACCAGCGGTAACCGGCTTGCCGTCGCGGTTGTAGGCCACGATGATGCGAGCCAGGC
>CAMORQ010000025.1 GCA_946623915.1 uncultured Coriobacteriaceae bacterium
TTCAACCTCGAATTCGCAGAATTGTGCGGCGATGTGGTGGGCGCCGAGATGGAGCTGTTCGATGTCGACCTGTGGCTGGCCCCTGCGCTCAACATCCATCGCAACGTGCTCTGCGGGCGCAATTTCGAATACTACTCGGAAGATCCCCATGTAAGCGGCATGTTCGCTGCAGCCGTGACACGCGGCGTGCAGAAACACGCAGGCAAGGGGGCCACCATCAAGCACTACGCTGCAAACAACCAGGAAACGAACCGCTACGCGAACAACAGCATGGTCAGCGAACGGGCCCTGCGCGAAATCTATCTGAAGGGTTTTGAAATCTGCGTGCGGAAATCGAAGCCAGCCGCCGCCATGACGTCCTACAACCTGATCAACGGCACGCACGCTTCGGAGCACGCCGGACTGACGGACGCGTTAAGATGCGAATTCGGGTTCGACGGCATCGTCATGACCGACTGGATAATATCCACGAACATGCTCACGGGCGCGACCAAATATCCCGCCCCCGACCCAGCCAGGGTGGCCGCAGCCGGATGCAGCCTGTTCATGCCCGGCAGCAGGAAGGACTTCAAGCGCCTCGTGAATGGCCTAAGCATGGGCAGCGTGACACGAGACAAACTGAAAGAGAACGCCTCGTGGCTCCTGTACACCATATGGGGAAAGCTTGGTCTGTAGGCTCCCCTCGCAACCACCGCCTACACCAAAACCGACGAACCACACCAGGTATGGCTCTTAGGCACATGTGACCGAATGCCTAAAATCAGGCGGCCTGGGATTGCTGATTGCGAAGCGAGCGCAACGTGCGCACACCGCGCGCCGCCAGGACGATGCCCAAAACGAACAGCAACAAGGCTATAGCTAGCTGGACGGCTACGCCCACCACGCCTCCCGCCTGCGCCGCGGCGGCCCCCGAAGTAAAGAGACCGACCTTCTCCACGATGGTAATGCCCAGCGAGCTCATGGCCACAACGAGCATGAAGGCCATCGGCAGGTAGAACATTTTATGGTTGCGGCCGATGTTTCCCAACCACGTCGCCACCGCAAGCATGGCCAGGGACGCAAGCAACTGGTTTGCCGCACCAAACAGCGGCCAGATAATGCGGTAGCCCGTCATACCCAGCGTGAGCCCGAACACCACCGTAATCACCGTTGCCACATAGGGGTTGGAAAGCACTTTGCGCCATCCCGTCAGAGAATCCATGGTTTGCCCCACAGGCACCCACAGCTCTTGGAACATGTAACGCGCGAGGCGGGTCGCCGTGTCAAGCGAGGTGAGGCAGAAGGCCGAAGCCGCAAGAATGAGCAGCTGGTAGCTTATGGCTTGCGCCTGCTCTCCGTACACGCTGGCCAGCACCGTGGAAAGCCCGCTTGCGAACACCTGCGTGGGTGTGGCGAATTCACCCGCCTGGTATTCGGCCCACACGAAGCCGACAGCGCAGAGGCTGATTATGGCGAGCAGGCATTCGATGAGCATGCCGCCGTAGCCGATGGGGCGGGCATGCGCTTCGGTGTCGATCTGCTTGGATGTGGTGCCAGAGGCTACCAGGCTGTGGAAGCCGGAAATGGCGCCGCATGCGATGGTTATGAACAGCACGGGGAACAGGTAACCGGAAGCAGCCGCGTTGTTTATGACCGCGGCACCGTCGGAATCCACGATGGGTGCACCCGACGCGTCGACCGCTGCGTTGGAAACCGTGAAGCCTGCAAATGCCGGGATGTCGAGGGTTGCACTTCCCTGTATGCCCGCACCGACGATGCCCACGACCGCGAGGATGATCATGCCGTAGAGCAAATAGCTGGACAGGTAGTCGCGAGGCTGCAACAGGATCCACACCGGAGCAAGCGAGGCCACCAGGATGTAACCTGCGAGCACGAACATCCACGTGGAAGGCGAAAGCGCAAGCGGATGGAACGACATGCCGGCCGATATGCATATAACCAGAACGACCACAGCGAGCACGATGTTGGACACGCCTGGAATCTGGCGACCGCGCAGTGCCACGCCCCATATGACGGCAAACAAGATGTAGAACAGCGAAATAGACGCCGTGGTCATGTTGCGCTCGTCAGCGACCGGATTGCCGGTCACGCCGAACGTGCCCGCCACGATGGAGGCGAACGCTGCCACGATAAGCACGAGCGTCATGTACGCGAAGATGGTGAACATGGCTTTCGCAGCGCCGTCCATGTTGTCGCGCACGACGATGGCAAGCGTGCGTCCCCGATGCCGCAAGGAAGCAAAAAGCGACCCGAAATCGTGCATAGCTCCGAAGAATATGCCGCCGACAAGAATCCAAAGGGTTACCGGAACCCATCCGAACACCGCCGCCTGAATGGGGCCGTTGATGGGGCCGGCGCCGGCAATGGAGCTGAAGTGGTGGCCCAAAACCACGTACGGCGGGGCAGCGACGTAGTCGACGCCGTCAGCCAGTTCGTGAGCAGGGGTGGTTCGAGCAGGGTCGACACCCCACTGATCGGCTAGCCACCTGCCGTAAAACACGTAGCCAAGCACCAGCACCACAAGGGCAACGATAAGAAGAACCATGGCATTCATAGCCCGCGCAACCTCCATGCGCCCAATCTTGCCGCATCAATTATGGTATCAGAAAACCGCCATTCGTCATCGCACGTACGTTGAGGAATGCGAACGGCCCGGTTCCCCGGGCCGTTCGCGTAAAAGCTTCCCGAACAGCGCCCACAAGCGCTTCACGAAAAACTTAGGCAGCAGCCTGATCCGCTTTGTTGGCGGAAGAGCCGAACAGCGACTTGGCGCCGCGCACTGCCAGCACGATGGCCAGCACGAACAGCAGGACCGCGATAATCAGCTGTGCGGCAACACCCGCAGCGCCACCTGCCTGAGCAGCAAGCGCGTCGCCGCCGGCTGCGAACAGGTTGACCTTCTGCTGGATGGTCAGAGCCAGAGACGTCAGCGTGACGACGAGCATGAAGACCATGGGAATGTAGAACATACCGTTCTTGCGACCCATGTTCTTCAGCCACACGGCAACAGCCAGCAAGGCCAGAGCGGCGAGCAGCTGGTTGGCAGCGCCGAACAGCGGCCAGATGATGCTGTAGCCGGTCATGCCCAGGCCGATGCCCAGCACGACGGTGATGATCGTCGCAACATAGGGATTGGCCAGCGTTGCACGCCAACCGGTGACGGAATCAACAGTCTCGCCGGCGGGAACCCAAAGCTCCTGGAACATGTAGCGTGCGAGACGGGTCGCCGTGTCAAGCGAGGTCAGGCAGAACGCAGACACCGCGAGGACCAGCAACTGATAGGCAATGGGCTGAGCACCTTCGCCCAAAACGGTGGCGAGCATGCCGGACAGACCGCCTGCGAACACCTGCGTCGGTGCCGCGAATTCGCCTGCCTGATACTGCGTCCACACAAAGCCGACAGCGCAGAGGCTGATGATGGCAAGCAGGCACTCGATGAGCATGCCGCCGTAGCCGATAGGCTGGGCGTGCGCTTCGGAGTCGATCTGCTTGGACGTGGTGCCGGAGGCTACCAGGCTATGGAAGCCTGAGATGGCACCGCATGCGATGGTGATGAACAGAGCCGGGAACAGGTAACCGGAGGCTGCAGCCTTGTTGATAACAGCCGCGCCGTCCTCACCGACGATGGGAGCACCGGAGGCGTCGACAGCCGCATTCGAAGCCGTGAAACCGGTGAACGCCGGGATTTCCAGGTTGGAAGCTGCGCCGTTGATGCCTGCGCCAATGATACCGATAACAGCAAGGATGATCATGCCGTAGAGCAGGTAGCTGGACAGGTAGTCACGAGGCTGGAGCAGAATCCACACCGGAGCAAGGGAGGCAACCAAGATATAGGCAGCCAGAATCCACATCCACGTGCTCGCAGGCAGGGCGACCGGGTGGAACAGGATGCCAGCGGCTACACAGATAACCAGCACGACGATAGCCAAAGCGATGTTGGCAGCGCCGGGAATCTTGCGTCCACGCATGACCAGGCCCCAGATGACGGCAGCGGCGATGAAGAAGATGGAAATGGAGGCGGTCGTCATGTTGCGATCGTCGGTGACCTCCGCGCCTTCAGCGCCGGTGACGCCAAACGTGCCGGCAACGATGGAGGCGAACGCCGCCACAACCAACACGAGGGTCAGGTACGCAAAGATGGTGAACAGGGTCTTGGCGGTGTTGTCCATGTTGTCACGCACCACGATGGCCAGCGTCTGGCCCTTGTGGCGGATGGAGCTGAACAAAGCGCCGAAGTCGTGCATAGCTCCAAAGAAGATGCCACCGATAAGCACCCACAACGTCACCGGAACCCAGCCGAACACGGCAGCCTGAATGGGGCCGTTGATCGGACCTGCGCCGGCGATGGAGCTGAAGTGGTGGCCCAAAACCACGTACGGCGGAGCGGCGACGTAGTCGACGCCGTCGGCCATTTCATGGGCCGGAGTCGGCTTGCTGGGATCTATGCCCCACGATTTGGCAAGCCACTTGCCGTAAAACAGATACCCGCAAACGAGCACCACGGCAGCAACGAGCAGCAATATCATTGCATTCATCTAACTCTTCCTCCTTCTGATATTGCCCTGGAGCCGCACCGTCGCCCCTTTCGACGAAGTACGGCATCCCCCTACTCTTTGGGCCAAGCGTTGGCTTCGAGCGTGGGCTTTAGATCTTTGCCCGCGCCGTTGGTCATAACCCGCCTGCCTGACAAGTCAACAACCGCAAGCTTAAGGTCAGCCCATCCTTCAAGACCTAGCTTGAAGTTCTTGCGAAAGCGGGTTTTGCGAACCACCTTCGCCACATCATCGCTGGTGCTGTCGGCTATCAGCACCAGCGTGATGTTGCTAGACATGTGGTTGGGTCGAGGCTGCGCCTTCTTGAATCCGCTTTCGCGCATGAAAGACACCCAGTCGTCAAGGGCATCCGCATCAAGCGCGTCGACGGTTTGAAAAAACAGGTACTCGTGCGAATCCACTTCCCACAGTTTCGCCCTCTTGACCAACACATACTGTTCGCCATGAGTGTGAAACTCGGCGTATCCAGGAAACGTTCTTCCTTCGAACTCGTGATCGCGATAGGTGTCGAACCACGCCTGATGCGCCAACAGAAGCTTCTCGAGAACTTGCTCTTTCGTAAGAACGGCGATTTTCTCCCCCTTTTGCACATAATCCGTTCACGCAAGATACACAAACTCTATCACAACTTCTGCACATTCCAAGGGTTTTTTTGAAAATTGGGAGTAAACAGGTGTGGTTTTTCGGTAAGCGCAGGTCCACTATATGTAGTTTATTGTTCCATCAAAGCACACGATATAGTGTCATACGCCACGTAAACTGCACGATGCAACTCATACAATTCCGCTTCTTCGAGGTCGCGTGCAAGCGGCCTGCGTCCGCAAAAGCCTGTATGGAAATCGTGGAAGGGCATCCTAGCGAAACCGGAATGCGTGGATGCCCCTGGCCGTAAGATGCTTGATGCCAAGGAAGCTCTTCACGTCGAATTCGACGTCGTCGTCGAATTCCAGCCCGCGCGAGGTCACGTAGATCTGACCACCAATTTGCTCTCCGCCGGGGATGGTGTGAACATAGCGGTATTTTTCGTTCAGGAAGTCTTCCACCTGGCTTTCGCTTACCGGCTCGACAAGCACCTCGCAATAGCCCGACTCCACCGCCGTTTCGGCAAGAGATACGCGTATGTTGTGTATGTTCTTGCGCTCGAGGTAGGCTAAGAGGCGCTCGCTGAAAGTGACGTTCATGAAAACATCCTGTTCTTGTCCGTGCTTTGACCCCATCATACCAAAGAGGCTCTCGCCGCACGCCGGCTGCGGACGACCCTAGCGCGAAAGGAGGTCTTTGCTTGTCGAAGCCACCCGCCCTGCCAGCTCGTCGACGTCGGTTCCGCGCAGGCGCGCAACAGCTTCAAGGGTGTCTGCCAGTTGGAGTTGCATGGAAACGACGTCATAGGGCGCGCACTGCGCCGGCTCGTCCGTTTCCAACAAAAGACACCCCGAAGGAATCTGCCGTGCGTATTCGCGGCCCCGCCTCGAACGCATCATCAGCGCCCCTACCGAAAAGAAGCAGCCCGCCTTCACAGCGCGCGCGAGTGAGTTCGACGAATCGGAAAACCAATGGAAGATGCACGCGCATGACGAAAGCGCACCTTGCCGCTCGAGCACGTCAAGCACCGCCTCCGCGGAGCGTACCGCATGGATGGAAAGCACGCGGCCGCCCACCTGAGCGCAACGAGCCGCCACGGCCTCGAAGGCACGCTGCTGGCTTTCGGCTTCCCGTCCGTGGCTTTTCCCGAAATCGAGCCCGACCTCCCCGACGTACACGCTGGATTCGATCGCCGACAGCACCGCTTCGACGTCCTCGTCCGAAACACGGCCATCGGCGACCCACCATGGATGCAGGCCCACGCCCCACCGCACAAGCGAGTCCTCGCGTGACGGCGTCTGAGCCACGGCGGCATCGGATGGCGCAACGCTCACAGCGAAGGCACCCGACCCTATGTCGTCAAGAGCCCGTGTCGCATCGAGCGCATTGGGCGCGAAATCAAGATGGCAGTGCATGTCGAACAGCGGAATGATTACAACCGCCAAACCTTAGCGGTTCCGGCGGCGGCGGTGCGGCGATGCACCCCCGCCACCGTTCAAGCGGCGCCTCTGGCCCCCGGTACCTCCGGAGGCAGAAGCGCGTGTCGCGCGCGACCGGGTAGCGCCACTGCGGGCCCGCCTTTGCGCAACCCGCTGGCGCGCAGCGAACTTTTCGTCCACTTCCCCGCCTTCACGCGCGATGCGAATCTGATGCACCGTCTCGCGCGTGGTCATTCCCAAACGGGCGCTCGCCTCGGTCGTTGCGGCAGCAGCCGCATAGGTCGGAACGTCTTCCTGCGCCCGGCTGAAGCTAAGCCGCACGCCGATGTATTCCAGCCCCAACAGTAAAAACAGGATGGCCATGACGATCACGTAGCTCATCACGGCGCCTTCCAATTCGCTCACACGGATAAGCATGTAGGGAACCACGAGCGCGAACACGAACGTCACGAGGTATATCTTGGTCACCGTCGCCTGCCGGCGCATAACGGTGACCACCTGGTAGAGAAAATCGATGCCGCCGGTGATGCCGCCAGCAAGCAGCATGAAGTAGGACAGCCTGCGGAACGGCTCGAAGTCCATGCCGTACATGAAGCCCAGTGCGGGAATCCCGATCCAGCGCATGACGAAGATTGCGATAACGGTAATCGCCAGAATCGCTCCAAGGGCCGCTGCAATCAGCAGGTCGAAGCGGCCGCGGCGCGCGGGATCGTTCCACGCGTCCGCCATGCGTGTGAGCAACGGCTTGTAGAGGAACCCGACCACCATAAGTATGGTAGTCGCCGGGAAGTAGAGCGCGTTGAAGTACAGCTGGTTGTCGTAGGTGAGCACGCCTTCCATCATGAACTTGGGCATGTTGTCGATGAATGCGTACAGGAACAGAGCCGCGAACACCGGCGCACAATGGACGAACAGGCGCACAAGGCTGTCCAGGCGAAAAGCGCCCGATTTAGGCGTTTCGAGGAGGGCAAGGGGCAGCGTGATGAACACAAGCGTGACTGTAGCCGCCACCGCACACGCAATGGCAGCGATGCTTAAAGAACCCGTCACCAGCAGGAACAGCGAAAAAACCGCAAGCGCCGTCACCGAGCGTATGGTCTGGCTGATGCCGGCGAGATAGAGCTTGTCCATCTGCTGCAGGCGCCCTTCGTACACATCGGCGAAGCCGTCGATCATCTTGTAGAAGAACACCGCCATCGTCATGGTCGCCATGCTGGAATCGTAGCCGCGAAGCGTGCAGAACGCCCATCCTGCAATCAGCATGACCGCACACGTGATCAAGCGGTTCACCTGGTACTCGATAAAGGTATGGTTCTGGTCGCGGTCGGACACCTGGTAGGTGCGCACGCCGTAGTTGGCGACGATCATGAGCAGCTGGCCCGCTACAAACGCAAGCGAAAGGCGACCGGCCTCTTCGGCCCCCACCAATTGCGTGACCACCACCGTCAGAATGGGGAACACCATGCCCCATGCCGCGAGCCCCACCGTGTTCCACACGAAGTCACGGCTGGTCTGATGGCTTTCGAACTCCTCTTCCGCTTCGCCCATGCCGCCGTCGCCGATGGCGCCGAGCACACGCCCGCCCCAGCGACGCACCGCCCGCTCTATCCACAACGGCTTGCGGACCTTGCGGGACTTGCGCATGCGTGGATCGTCGGCAGACACGCCTTCGCGACCGCCGGCACCTTCGCGCCTTGCGCGGAGCCGGTCGAGAAAATCTGTCGCAAAGTTGGGCATGGACAAAAGTATATTTCCCGGCGTTGCGTTTTCAAGGACGGCCCTGTGCGCGACACAAAGTTTGCGTGTACGGGGCAATCTGCAAAGTCATCGCGTGGCGTCGGGCGCACAAGCGCAATCCAGCGCGGACAGGCGGTTGGAAGACCTTAGCACCACTTTGCCCATGGACGTGGTATGCAAAACGGTGGATAGCGACGACCAGTTTTCCCCACCAATGAAAACGGACTTGAAGCCGACCTGCCCGTTTACGAAAAATGACGGAAAACCGACCTGTGGAATACGTTCCTCAAATTAACAAAAACCACAACATGTTGTGTTTGTTGGTTCTGTGAAGTGCTATATGTACCTATTCATAAGCACGGGAAAACTGCTACTTTAGCTAGCACACCCATAACAGCGGCAAACGCATTTGCAAACGTAAGAAAAATGTAAGAAGAACGGAGAAAGCCATGAAGGTTATTAAACGCAACGGCTCAGAAGTCGAATTCAACGTCACGAAAATCGTCAACGCCATCAGCCAAGCAAACGCAGAAGTCGCTGCCGAAAACCAGCTTTCGCAAGCGCAAATCCTTACCGCAGCCAACAACGTGACTGTCGAATGCGAAGCCTGCGGGCACGCTCCTGCCGTCGAAGAGATCCAGGACATGGTCGAAGACCAAATCATGGCGCTCGGCGCGTTCGAAGTTGCCCGTAAATACATCATCTACCGTTACGTGCAAAACCTCAAGCGCCAGTCCAACACCACCGACGAGAAGATCCTCTCGCTCATCGAGTGCAACAACGAAGAAGCCAAGCAGGAAAACTCCAACAAGAACCCCGTGGTCAACTCCGTGCAGCGCGACTACATGGCCGGCGAAGTGTCTCGCGACATCACCATGCGTCTGCTGCTTCCGCAGGACGTGGCCGATGCCCATGAACAAGGCATCATCCACTTCCACGACACCGACTACTACCTGCAGCACATGCACAACTGCGACCTGGTCAACCTGGAAGACATGCTGCAAAACGGCACGGTCATCTCCGGTACCTACATCGACAAGCCGCATAGCTTCTCGACCGCCTGCAACATCGCCACGCAAATCATCGCCCAGGTTGCCAGCTGCCAGTACGGCGGACAGTCCATCACGCTCGCACACCTCGCACCGTTCGTCGACGTGTCGCGTCAGAAGATCCGCCGCCAGGTCACCGAAGAAATGAACGCCTTCGGCATCGAGCCTTCCAGCGAAGCACTCGAGAAGGTCGTCGAAGAGCGCGTTCGCGACGAAATCAAGCGCGGCGTGCAGACCATCCAGTACCAGGTGGTAACCCTCATGACCACCAACGGTCAGGCGCCGTTCATCACGGTTTCCATGTACCTGAACGAGGCAAAGAACGAGCAGGAAAAGCACGACCTCGCCATGATCATCGAAGAGATGCTCATCCAGCGCTACGAAGGCGTCAAGAACGAAGAAGGCGTCTGGATCACGCCGGCCTTCCCCAAGCTCATCTACACGCTCGAAGAAGACAACGTGGCTGAAGGCACGCCGTATTGGTACCTGACCAAGCTGGCCGCAAAGTGCACGGCCAAGCGCATGGTGCCCGACTACATCTCCGAGAAGAAGATGCTCGAGTACAAGATCAACGGCAACGGCGACGGCGACTGCTACACCTGCATGGGCTGCCGCAGCTTCCTCACGCCCGACCGGTCCGGCAACGGATACGACAACATCGCCAACGCGGGCAACTACGAGCCCGGCAAACCCAAGTACTGGGGCCGCTTCAACCAGGGCGTGGTCACGCTGAACCTGGTGGACGTGGCGCTTTCCTCCGAAGGCAATGTGGACAAGTTCTGGGAGATCATGGAAGAGCGCCTGGATCTGTGCTATCGCGCCCTGCTCTGCCGCCACGAGCGCCTGAAGGGCACCCTGTCCGACGCCGCCCCCATCCTGTGGCAGCATGGCGCCCTCGCTCGCCTCGAGAAGGGCGAAAAAATCGACAAGCTGCTCTTCGGCGGCTACTCCACCATCTCGCTGGGCTACGCCGGCCTCTACGAATGCGTGAAGTACATGACGGGCCATTCGCACACCGACGCCGAAGCCACCCCGTTCGCACTGGAAATCATGCAGCACCTCAACGACGCATGCGCTGGCTGGAAGGCGAAGCACAACATCGACTTCAGCCTCTATGGCACGCCGCTCGAGTCGACCACCTACAAGTTCGCTAAGTGCCTGCAGCGCCGTTTCGGCGTGATCGAGGGCATCACGGACAAGGGCTATATCACCAACAGCTACCATGTGCATGTCTCCGAGGAAATCGACGCCTTCAAGAAGCTCGAATTCGAAGCGAAGTTCCAGAAGCTGTCCCCCGGTGGCGCCATTTCTTACGTGGAAGTGCCCGACATGCAGGACAACATCGAAGCCGTTTTGTCGCTGATGCAATTCATCTACGACAACATCATGTACGCGGAGCTGAACACCAAATCCGACTACTGCCAGGTCTGCGGGTTCGACGGGGAAATCCAGGTCGTCGAAGACGATGGCAAGCTGGTGTGGGAGTGCCCGAAGTGCCACAACCGCGACCAGTCGAAGATGAACGTGGCGCGGCGCACCTGCGGCTATATCGGCACGCAGTTCTGGAACCAGGGACGCACCGAGGAAATTAGGGATCGCGTGCTGCACTTGTAGCCAACCTACCGGCGGCGCGGAGGTGAACCGAGGCTGCAAGCGTTCCGCGCCGCCCCGAATCGCGCTCGGGAGCATGACGATGGGTGGGATAAGCAGCGCCTTATCCCCGTACACTCGGCCCATGAATTGGACTAGCCATGCTCTTAAAGGCGCGATTCTCTTATGGCGGTGCTCCACGATTGCAGCCTCGGTTCACCTCCGCGCCGCCCGGGCCTAGACCTCGCCGTATTCACCCAGAACCTACGGACTCGAAGGCGAGACACGGTTCCGGCGAGACGTACCGATGCATCCGCGATGCTGAAAGACGAAGGAAGCCCTATGAATTACGGGAACATCAAGTATTCCGATATCGCCAATGGTGTGGGGGTGCGCACTACCTTGTTCGTGTCGGGGTGCACGCACGCCTGTCCAGGGTGCTTCCAGCCAGAAACGTGGGCGTTTTCCTATGGGGAAGAATTCACGCCCGAGGTGGAAGACGAAATCATCGAGAGCCTGCGTCCTTCGTGGATCGCCGGCCTGACCGTGCTCGGGGGCGAACCGATGGAACCCGCCAACCAGGAAGCGCTCGCACCGTTTCTTAAGCGTGTGAAAGAAGAGCTGCCGAACAAAACCATCTGGGTCTACACGGGCGACGCATACGAGGATCTGGTGCTCGGCGGCCCTAGATGCACCATCGACACGGCGGATTTGCTGTCATGCGTGGACGTGCTGGTGGACGGCCCCTTTGTCGAAGCCGAGAAGGACGTTTCGCTACGCTTCCGTGGATCGGCCAATCAGCGCATCATCGACATGCCGGCCACGCTGGCCACCGGCACGGTGCAGCTATGGAGCGACGACCCGGCGTTTTGTCGCAACGCCGTTCGGCCAAACGGCGGACAACCCGACGTTGCAAGCGGCTGATACTTCGACCACCTGCACAATTCCATGCGCAGCAGCCTTTTGCTATCGGTCCTGATGGCACCTCATATAATCGCAGAAGCGATCAAGTAGACGCCAAACGCCACCACCCAGGCGATCGCGCATTGCAGCGCCACGATGCTACCAGCCCACTTCCAACCCAACTCGCGCTTGACGGCAGCGATGGCGGCAACGCAGGGCGTGTAGAGCAGGCAGAACACCAGAAAACTCAGCGCGGCCGCCGGTGACAAGGCGGAAACCAAGGCGCCTGTCCCGTTGAACAGCACACCAAGCGTGGACACCACCACTTCCTTTGCCATGAACCCCGTAATAAGCGCCACGGCGAAGCGCCAATCACCGAAACCAAGCGGCGCGAACACGGGGGCGATTCCGCCCGCAATAAGCGCCAGGATGCTATCCGCCGTGTTTTCTTCCCCCACAAAGGCGAGCTGCGGGCTGAACGATTGGAGAAACCACACGACAATGGTGGCCACGAAGATAACCGTGAACGCCCGCGTGATGAAATCTTTCGACTTGTCCCACACCAAGCGTCCCACGCTTACGGCGGAAGGCATGCGGTAGTTCGGAAGCTCCATAACGAAGGGCACCGCTTCTCCGGAAAAAGCCGTCTTGTGCGACACGAGCCCCACGACTACCGCCATCAGGATTCCCAACAGATAGAGGCCGACCATAATCCAGCCCGCATGCCCG
>CAMORQ010000026.1 GCA_946623915.1 uncultured Coriobacteriaceae bacterium
TCCCCAACGGACGTAAGTGGCGCTTCGGGCGCGGAAGCAGGAGGAACAGCGGGCGCCGCAGCAGGCACAGGCGCAGGTGCCGCAGGTGCAGGCGCAGGTGCCGCAGCTTCTGCGACCGCAGCGTCCGCAAAAGCGGCAGGAGGTGCACTGGGCGCAGGCACAGACGACGCAGCAAAATTCGCTGGCGCAGTCGATGCCGCGGGCGCAGCGGACGGCACCGAAACCACGGTCGTTACGGCAGAGTACCCACTCTCGAGCGCCTCGACGCGCTCGGCGAGCGCTTCAAGCGTCAAATCGGAATCAGGTCGCACCATGCGCGTAAGTGATATTTCGAAGCACAGACGCGGATTCGACGACGTGCGCAGCTGCGCCATCAAATCGCCCAGCACATCCAGCAGACGTGCCAGCCGATCGGGACCGAACAGCGAAAGTTCCTCGGCCATCTGCCGGCGCTCCGCTTCGGGCACGTCGAGCGCCGCATCGCTTCCCGCCAAACTCATCACGTACAGGTTGCGCACATGCTCGGCCATGTCGCGCACGAACTGCGCCAAATCCGCCCCCGACTCCACGTAGTTCGCCGTCCACGTGAAGCACGACGCGACATCGCGTTTCCCCACGGCCTGCATGATTTCGGCCATGTCGGTCGTCCCCAAAGATCCAAGCAGGTCTTCGGCGCCCTGCACGGTCACGTGACCTTCGCCGAACGCGATCAGCTGTTCAAGCGACGTCAAGGCATTGCGCATGCCGCCTTCCGCGCGATGCGCGATCAAGTCGAGCGCGTCCCCTTCGAACTCCACGCCTTCAGCCACGCAAATGGCGCCCAGACGGGTAACGATCTCGTCGTTGGACAGCCGATGGAATTCGAATCGCTGGCAACGCGAATGGATGGTTTCGGGCACCTTCTGCGGGTCGGTCGTGCACAGGATGAATACCACATGCGCCGGCGGCTCCTCCAAAGTTTTCAGCAGCGCGTTGAACGCTGCCGTCGAAAGCATGTGAACCTCGTCGATGATGTAGATCTTCGACTTGCCGCGCACGGGGGCGAAGTTCACGCGGTTGATGATTTCGTCGCGCACGTTGTCGACGCCGGTGCGACTTGCCGCGTCCAGCTCGTAGACGTCGGGATGCACGCCATCGGCAATCTGGAGGCATTCTTCGCAGGTGCCATCCGGCTCCGACGTGGGACCGTGCTCGCACAGCAACGCCTTGGCCAGCAAGCGCGCCGTCGTGGTCTTTCCCGTACCGCGCGGACCGCAGAACAGATAGGCATGCGACACTTGGTCTTTGTCGATTGCGTTCTTTATGGTGCGCTCGATATGGTCTTGGCCCACCACATCGCCGAACACTTGCGGACGGTATTTTCTGTACAAAGCCTCGGCCATACAAACAACCTTCCCAAAACAGCGGGCGCACCTGGCGCCCTGCTCTTATTCGCTTTTCTTCGCGCCCTTCCTGCTTGCAAGGGCGCCACGTATCGCACCGATGAACGCAGGCAAAACGGACACGCCCACGATACCGAGCACGATGACTTCGAAGTGCTCCTGCACGAAAGGAACGCCGCCGAAGAAGTACCCCACCAGCACGAACAGGCTAACCCACGCCACGCCGCCGATCACATTGTAGAACGTGAACGTGGAGAAGCGCATATGCCCCGTACCGGCTATGAACGGAGCGAACGTGCGGAAAAAGGGCATGAACCGCGTGATAACGATGGTCAGTCCGCCGTATTTCTCGAAAAAGCTGTCCAGCTTGGCCATGCGCTCGGGCGTAAGCGCCTTCACTTTGCCCGAATCGATGATGCGGCTGCCGAAAAAGCGGCTGATCCAATAGTTTGACGTATTGCCCAAGATGGCGGCGGCGTAGAACACCACAAGCGTTACCACGACGTTCAATCCCCCGCCATCGGCGGAAAACACGCCGGCAGCGAACAGCAGGCTGTCACCAGGCAAAAACGGAAAGAAGACCACGCCCGTCTCGATGAACACGATCAAGAACAAGGGCGTATACACAAGCCCGGGGCCCAAAGCGACGATCCAGCCCGCAATCGCGGCGCGCGGGTCGCGTAGCAGACCCATTATAAAGTCTACAAATCCCATGTTATCCTTCACATGAATTCGTGTGGATAGCAAAGTATCTTGAGCAGACTTGGGCGCTCGCTAGAGGCCCCTTATGGCTGCTTCCTCCCGGACCTGACCAGGTTCGGAGCTTATCGCCGCCCAAGTCCGCTCAAGATACTCTTCGAACAGTGCTCCAAGTCTACCATCGTTGAACCTCTGGCAACCGCGCAGAATGCGAAATGCCAGCGTTTTTCACTTTATAATGATTGTCATGTACGTCGACTTCTACGAAAAGGTTTCTCAACCCTGGCGCCGCGCCGGCGCGGAAGCCCTGCTTGCGCGCATAGACGCCATTTGTCGCGTTGCGTTCGCAGCCGCCTACGCAGCGATTCTCGTTTGGCTCGCTTTCACGGGCGATGGCCGCCTGCCGAAAGCCTTTCTTGTGCCGCTTGCGACGTTTTGCCTGGTGACGGTGGCACGCGCGGCAATCGATGCGAAACGACCCTACGAGATGTATCCCATTTCGCCCCTCGTGCCGAAAGGAACGCATGGCCGCAGCATGCCGTCGCGCCACATGGCCAGCGCCACTATCATAGCGCTCACCGCCCTCTGGGCCACCGGTCCAGCATGGGGCGCGCTCGGGATTGCCGGATGCCTCGTCGTCGCCTACGCCCGCATTGCAGGAGGCGTCCACTTTCCCCGCGACATCGCAGCGGCCGCCATCGTCGCCTGCGCATGCGCGGTTGTGGGCTATGTCGTTATCCCGTGACGCTATCTTGGGAAAGCAACTCTCCCAGAAGCCGGAAATCCTGCTCTAACTGCGGCAAAACGCTGTTGCGGTTGCGCAGCGCGTACGCCGGATGGAACACGGGGTACACCTTGAAGCGCCCCGCCTGATGAATGCGCCCACGCAGCTTCGTCACTCCCATGTCGGTCTTCAGGATGAACTGCGTGGCGAAGTTGCCCACGGTCACAATGTATTCGGGGTCTATCGAGCGGGTCTGCTCGCGCAACCACGGCGTGCATGCTTCGATTTCCTCGGGAAGCGGATTGCGGTTCCCAGGGGGTCGGCATTTCAGGATGTTGGCGATGTAGACCTGATCGCGGGATAAGCCCGCAACTCCAAGCATCTGGGTCAGCAGCTGCCCGGAACGCCCGACAAACGGCTCGCCTTGCGCGTCTTCATCGGCCCCGGGGGCTTCCCCCACCACCAACACGCGCGCGTTGGCATCGCCCACGCCGAACACCAGATTCGTGCGTCCTTCCCACAACGGGCATCGCCGGCACGATTGCGCGGACGCCTGCAAGTCTTGCAAGGGTATCTGTTCGGCCATGCTGTATCCTTTCGCCCGGAAAGCGCAAACACGTTACACGTAGAGACGAGGGAGCCTGCGTGAAAAGCTGCAGGCCAATTCGTAGTCGATGGTGCCGATCGTCCGCGCCATGTCGGTCAGCGTCACAACGGCGTCCCCGTCGCGCCCCACGATGGTGACCAACTCCCCCACCTGCGGATCGAGCCGTTCGCGCGAACCGAACGAACGCATGTCGACCTCGAACATGCACTGGTCCATGCAAATGGCCCCCACCTGGCGCACGTATTGCCCGCCTACGATGAAGTCGATGCGCCCCGACAGCAGACGGCTCAGCCCATCGGCGTAGCCAATGGGCACCGTGCAGATTTTCACGCTGCCAGGACTGCGGTAGGCCAGACCGTAGCTTACGCCTTCGCTCATAGGAACCGTTTTCGCGGCCGTGATGCGTGCACGCACCGCCATAGCGGGCCACAGGTCAACCGCCCCGCGGGTCTGTTCGCACGGATGGCACCCGTACATGGCAATGCCTAGGCGCACCATGTCGAAATGCACGTCGGGAAAGCGGAACAACGCAGCGGAATTGGCCGCATGCACGATTCCCGGATCGACTCCTGCCGTATGCAAGGCCCTAACCGCGTCGACGAAACGTCTCGCCTGAAAATTGAAGTCGATGGTATCGGACGAATCAGCCGTGGCGAAATGGGTGAATGTGCCTTCCTGCACGAGCGCACGGTGGAAATTCACCTGACGCTCGAATTCTATGATATCTTCCGCGCGGACGCCTATGCGGTTCATCCCTGTGTTCACCGCCAGATGGAACGGCGCTTTCATATGGTGACGGTCAGCGGTCTCGGCGTAGGCCAGCGCGAATTCGGGCGAGTAGACCGTCGGCGTGATGCGCTTCGCCAGCAACAAAGGCACAGACGTAATCGGCGGCTCCGCCAGAATCAGGATAGGGGCAGTGACGCCGGCATCACGCAAGCGCACAGCCTCGTCGACAGTGGCCACTCCCAAATTGTCCGCCCCGGAATTCAAGGCCGTTTTCGCGCACTCGAAGGCACCGTGCCCATACCCGTCGGCCTTCACGACCGCCATAAGGCGCACGCCTGGCTTCAGACGCTTTTTCGCTTCGATCGTGTTGTGGCGGATAGCCTCCAGGCTCACCTCGGCCCAGGCCCAACGCCGGTCCATGTCGGGAATCTCCGCAAGAACTTCGGGCTCGAACTCAACCTGTGCCTCCTCGTTCATCTTTTCGACCGAGCGGGAATACTGAAATTGCGCCCTGTCCTTCTGGGCAAATCCTGTGAAACCGTTCAACGACTCGCTTTCCAACATGGGCGTCTTCCTTTGTGCTAGAACATTTGCAGATGCCAGAAAAGTATAGCGCAGCCACGCGCAGGTGCAGCAGGTATTGCGCCCAAAAGAGCGGCCGACCCGCACGATGCGAGCCGGCCGCTACCAGGAACAGTGTTGCGTGCGTTACGAACGACGCGATACCGTGGAGACCACCATGTCGGGCTCGAGGAAGAGCAGGTACGTGTCGATCTCGAGCGCATCCGCGATTTTTTGAATGTTGTTCAGCGAAATGCTGCGCTTGTGACGCTCGACTGCGCTGATGTAGGTGCGGTGCAGCCCACATTTCGCCGCAAAAGCCTCTTGCGAGAGGTGTTTCTCCAAGCGGTAGTGACGCACGTTGTCTCCGAATGTGCCAAGAATATCCATTGCTACCCCATCTCGTAGTTTACATATTTCGTGAAGTGTAAAATGTAACTTGTATTATACGGATACTGTACTCGTATAGCTATCTCAAATACTTTATTTGGGTAAAGTGCACATTTTGCTACATCATCTACACTTATAACGTTATTCATTAGGCTAATTATCGCGATTATGTTTCAAAATGATTTCGCCATGCCAGTTCTAGCTTGGAGCCACACCCTCCGAGCACGTAGTCGGTTTCATACAAAAGATGCCTCTTCAGCTGTATCTGCGGGAGCGGTTCAGGTAGATCCGCAGGCGACCAGGGTGGCCCCCAGGCTCGAGAAAAGCTGACAAACAGCTACGACGCATTTGTCAGCCCACGAAAGCTGACAAACAGCTACGACGCATTTGTCCGGAGTGGTATTATTGTCGGCGCACTATAATTGAAGCACGCATTTGAAGCGAAAGGACTCTCATGCCCGAAGAAATGGTATCCCCCGAACGCGCTCGGGAAATCGTGTTGGAGCATGTATCGCCCATGCCCACGGAAACCGTTCCCCTCCTCGACGCCATCGACCGCGTTAGCGCTGGCGACTTGCATGCTGACATAGACAGTGCGCCGTTCGCCCATGCTGCCATGGACGGCTTCGCCCTTTGCGCATCGCAGATAGAGCACGCCAGCGAAGATGCACCGGTCCAGCTGCGCGTCGTAGCCGACGAGCCCGCCGGAAGCGTTTTCACCGACTCCTTGGAAAACGACGAGTGCATCAGGATCATGACGGGGGCTCCCCTGCCCGAAGGGTGCGACTCAGTCGTTAAGTACGAGGTGGTCGACATCGTGGAGGGCGACGGCCGCTCGGGCAGCGTCGTCGCGTTCCGTTCGCCAACCAATGTCGCTTCGAACGTGCGCAACGCTGGCGAAGAATGCAAGGCCGGCGACGTCGTCGTGCACGCAGGTGAAACCATCAAAGCCGCGGGAATCGGCTTTTTGGCCACAAGCGGAGTTCTGGAAGTTGGCACATACGCTCGTCCGCGCGTTGCCATCATCGCCACCGGGTCGGAGCTGGTCGATCCGAGCGAGGTTCCTTCGCCTGGAAAGATACGCAACTCGAACAGCTACGCGCTCGCTGCGCTCGTTGCGCAAACCGGCGGCATCCCAAAGATGCTTCCCATCGTCGAAGACACGGAACAGGCGCTCACGGAGGCCGTACGCGGTGCAACCGACAGCGCGGATTTCGTGATAACCACCGGTGGAGCCGCCAATGGCGATTACGACTTCATAAAGCAGGTGATCGAAAACCTGGGTGATCTGTACATGACAACGGTAAACATGCGTCCGGGCAAAGCTCAGGCGTTCGGCATCGTCAACGGCGTGCCCACCTTCGGCCTTCCCGGCAATCCATCTGCGGCCTACGTGGGCTTTCACATGCTCGTGCGCCCTGCGCTGCGCAAGATGCAAGGGTTTACGTGCTTCGAGCACCCCATGGTAAAAGCTGCCATAACCCGCGACCAGCCGAAGAAGGACCCACGCCGCATTTACCTGCGCGCGACGCTTGAAAAAGACCCGGACGGCGCGTACCGCGTAGAACCCGCGCAAAACCAAAGCAGCGGCTTGTTCGGCCCCATCCAGCGTAGCAACTGCCTTGCCATCCTGCCCGAAGGAGACCAGGGGGTGCACGCGGGCGATTGCATCGACTGCCTGTTGCTCGACGTCCCCGAAGACCTGATTCTGTAAACACGCGGACGAACCGGACGCATATAAGGAGGAACCATGGCCCGTATCGCTATCGTAACCTGCTCTGACACGCGAGACATTGCGCAAGACACCGCAGGTGCTGCGCTTGAGCAGCTGGTCAGCGAAGCCGGATGGGAAACCGTCAGTCACATCGTTGTCACCGACGACCGTGAAATCATCGCGCAGGCAATCGTGAAAGCATGCGATGAACTCGACGCCGACGTGGTGCTCACCTGCGGAGGAAGCGGGCTTTCTCTACGCGATGTGACACCTGAAGCCACGGCAGATGTATGCGACAGGGACGTTCCCGGAATAGCTGAAGCAATGCGCGCCCACAGCCTGCAAATCACTCCCTACGCCATGCTTTCGAGAGCCCGCTGCATGCAGCGCGGACGCCATTTGGTCGTGAATCTGCCTGGGAGCGAAAAAGCTGCTCGCGAGAACTGGGATGGCATAAAAGACGCCCTGCCCCATGCCATCGACATGATGGCCGGCGGCGGACACAACCACTAACCGCACACCGCGACGACAATCATCGCTGCAGCGATAGCGATGCCGACGAAAACCTGACCTGCCGAAAGCCTCTGCGCCGCGAGCTGCGTAGCCTCGCCCGCCCCGTAGCATCGGGCATCCATGGCAAGAGAGAGATGGTCCGCACGACGAAACAGCCCCACAAACATCGGCACGAAAACGCTCGTCCACGCTTTGAGTTTCGAGAATAGCGGGCCTGCTTCAAACCCCGCCCCGCGGGACACCTGGGCAGCGCGCACAATGCGAAACTCGTCGATGGTGACAGGAATGAAGCGAATCGCAATCGAGGCGACCGTGGAAATATCGCGGGTGGGAGCCCCAAGACGGTCGAGCGGATGAAGGAAGCTGCTAAGTGCGCGCGTTATTTCCGTCGAAGTGGTCGTCGTGGTAAGCACGAGCGATGCCAGCAGCAAAAGCACCACCCTGGCGACGAAATACCAACCGCGCTCGAACCCCGCCGGCACGAACCCAAATGACCCGAATAGCGCAACGGGGGGAAACCTGGAAAGCACTCCATCGGCAATCGCGCCCGATACCGTCTGAAGACCCGCAGCATTCACGTCGAATGCAAACGAATTAGCCACGAGCATCACCGCGAGCAGCACGCCTACGGGTATCAAGCTGCGCGCGAGCGAAGCCAACCTCATACGGGCCAGCGCCACCACGCTAGCGAGAATCGCCGCCAACACGGCAATGCCCCACCACGTGTTCACGCAGAACAGCGCGACCGAATACACGACTACCAGCAGGATTTTCGCACGTGCATCAAGCCCGTGAACCGGACTTCTTCGAGGATTGTACGCAGCAACGTTGAACATGCACACCGCCGTTACCAGGTGCCGAAACAAAAACGGGGGCTAGGTTTTCCCAGCCCCCGTTTTCACACGACTCGATAAGCCTACTCGGCTTCCTTCTCGGCCTCGGGTTCGGCAGCCTCTTCGGCAGCAGGCTCAGCCTCGGCCTCAGCCTCTTCGGCTGCAGGCTCGGCCTCAGCCTCAGCCTCCTCGGCTGCAGGTTCGGCCTCGAGCTCGGCAGCCTCATCGGCAGCAGCTTCGGTTTCTTCAGCAGCAGCTTCAGCTTCTTCGGCTACAGCTTCAGTTTCCTCGGCAGCAGCTTCTTCGGCAGCCTTTTCTTCAGCAGGAGCGGCAGCCTTGGGCGCCTCGTCCTTCTTGGCAGCCTTGGGCGCCTCGCTCTTCTTGTCCTTCTTCTTAACCGGCTCGGTCGCAAGCTCCATGATAACCATCGGAGCATTGTCGCCCTTGCGGTTGCCAAGCTTCATGATGCGCGTGTAGCCACCTTCGCGGTCGGCAAATTGACCCTGTGCGACCTTCTCGAACACTTCGCGCACCAGCTCGGCGTCGCCTAGAGCGGCAATCGCCAAACGGCGGGAATGCAAATCGCCGCGCTTCGCCCATGTGATGATGCGATCGACATCGGGGCGAATTTCCTTCGCGCGCGCTTCGACCGTCTTAATGCGGTCGTTGGTGAACAGCGCAACACACAGGCTCTTCTTCATTGCCTTTGTGTGGCTGGCATCAGTGCCAAGCTTGCGCCCTTTCTTGTAGTGTCTCATTATCTACACCAATCTCTTACAGCTTCAGATTGAGTTCCATGGAAATGAGCTTGTCCTTCACTTCCTCGATGGACTTCGCACCGAAATTACGAATGTTGAGCAGGTCGTTCTCGGAGAACTCGACCAGCTGGCGCACGGAGTGGATACCGGCGCGCTTCAGGCAGTTATACGAACGCACCGAAAGGTCCAGGTCCTCGATCTGCTTGTCCAAATCGGCGTTGGTTTCCTGCCCCTCGGGCGCGAAGATCGAAACGACCTCGACTTCTTCGTCCTCTTCGGACTCGTTCAGTGCGAGGAACGCACCCATGTACTGGGAAACGATGTTGGCAGCACGGCAGACCGCTTCGGTAGGCGTGATAGCGCCGTCCGTCTCGACCTCGAGAATAAGCTTGTCGTAGTCCGTGCGCTGTCCCACGCGCGTGTCCGTCACATTCATCGTGCAACGGCGCACAGGCGAAAACAGCGAGTCGACATGGATGATGCCGATGGGGTCTTCGGTACGCTTGTTGCGCTCTGCGCTCACGTAACCGCGACCCACGCCAATGCGGATGGTCATGTCCAGCTGTCCGCCGTCAGCCACCGTCGCAATTACATGCTCGGGGTTGATCAACGTGAACTCGGTGGGAACCTCCAGGTCCGCTCCGGTAACCGTGCAAGGACCTTCAGCGGACACATGCGCGGTCGCTTCCGTGATGTCGTCGTTGAGCGCGGAAAACACCAGGCCCTTCACGTTCAAGACGATGTCGGTAATATCTTCGATAACGCCCTCAGCGGTGGTGAACTCGTGCTGCACGCCATCAATCTGGATGGCGGTGGCCTTCGAGCCGTCCAAAGAGGACAGGAGCACGCGACGCATGCTGTTGCCCAGCGTGTTGCCGTAGCCGCGCTCGAGCGGCTCGACGATGAACCGCGCAACGGTGTCGTTCACTTCTTCAGTCGTAATAGTAGGCCTCATGAACTCTGTCATAGGTGGTTAGCCTCCTTAATATGCCGCGTACAGGTTTGCGAAAAGAACGCAGGTTACTTCGAGTACAGTTCGACGATGAGCTGTTCGTTGATGTCCAAATCGATCTGATCGCGAGTGGGGAGGGACAACACGCTGCCCTGCAGCTTTTCGATGTCCACTTCCAGCCACGCAGGAACCTGAACGCGCTCGTTGGAAACCAGAGCACTCTTGATGACCAGCAAGTCCTTCGCCTTGGGCGCAACGGCTACCAAATCGCCGGGGCGCACACGGTACGACGGGATGTCCACACGCTTGCCGTTGACGGTGATGTGGCCGTGCGTAACGGTCTGGCGCGCTTCCTTGCGCGTACGGGCAAAGCCCAGGCGGTAGACGATGTTGTCGAGGCGAGACTCGAGGATGGCCATGAGGTTTTCACCGGTGATGCCAGGCATGCTCTTGGCACGCTTGAAGTAGCCGCGGAACTGCTTTTCCAGAACGCCGTAGATGAACTTGGCCTTCTGCTTCTCGCGCAGCTGCATACCGTATTCGCTTTCCTTGCGGCGGCGCTTGGGCTGGCGGATGGACTCCTTGTTGGAGTAGCCCAAATCCACCGGGTTGATCCCCAGCTGCCTGCAACGCTTCAGAACCGGAGTTCTGTTAATTGCCATTTGTATCAATCCTCCTTTACACGCGACGACGCTTGCGCGGACGGCAACCGTTGTGCGGAATGGGCGTGCAATCCTGAATGCTGGCCACTTCCAGGCCAGCCGCCTGAAGGCTGCGAATTGCAGTCTCGCGGCCGGAACCGGGACCCTTCACGAAGACGGAGACCTTCTTCAGGCCGTGCTCCATGGCGGTCTTAGCGGCAGCTTCGGCGGCCATCTGAGCGGCGAAGGGGGTGGACTTACGCGAGCCCTTGAATCCCACCGTGCCGGCAGACTGCCACGAAATCACGTTGCCCGTAGGATCGGTAATGGAAATGATGGTGTTGTTGAACGTCGACTTGATGTGAGCGGCGCCAACGACGATGTTCTTGCGTTCGGAGCGCTTGATGCGCGAACGCACGTTTTTCTTAGCCATGATGCGCCCCCTACTTCTTCTTGCCGCCGATTTGCTTGCGCGGACCCTTGCGCGTGCGCGCATTGGTGTGCGTGCGCTGACCGCGCACGGGAAGGCCGCGGCGATGGCGCAGACCGCGGTAGCAGCCGATTTCCATCAGGCGCTTCACGTTCTGGCTGATCTCGCGATGCAAATCGCCTTCAACGGTAAGGTTTTCGTTGATGTAGTCGCGCAGCTTGGCCAGGTCGTCTTCGCCGAGATCCTTAACGCGGATGTCGGGGTCGACGCCTGTTTCTGCGATGATCTTCTTGGCAGTGGTCAGACCGATGCCGTAGATGTAGGTCAAGCCGATCTCGATGCGCTTGTCGCGCGGGAGGTCGACGCCAACTAAACGTGCCATTGCAAACCTCCTCTTAACCCTGGCGCTGCTTGTGACGGGGATTCTCGCAAATCACGAGGACCTTGCCACGACGCCGGATAATCTTGCACTTATCGCACATCTTCTTGACCGAAGGACGTACCTTCATAGTCTCTTCCTTTCGGTTTATGTACTCTTCAATCTATACACACACCCAGCCGCAGGTGATTTCTTTCTTGTTCGTACCACGCGCTTCGGCTTGCACGTTTTGGCCGCAATTTGCCCGCAGGAGCAGCCATTCCTGCACGTATGAATTCACAGAATCCGCACGATTGAGGACGTTAAGCGTCCGAAACGCGAGGCGCTACTTGAACCGATACGTGATGCGACCGCGTTCGAGATCATAGACGGATAGCTCGACGGTCACCCTGTCGCCCGGCAAGATCTTGATGTAGTGCATCCTCATCTTGCCGGAGATATGTGCCAATATCTTGTGTCCGTTCTCCAGTTCGACCCTAAACATAGCGTTAGGGAGCGCCTCGAGAACGGTCCCTTCAAGTTCTATGACATCTTCTTTGCTCAAAAGCGTGCCTCCGTATATAAAAACTTTCCACAGGCAACCGAAGATGATAGCAAACTCGCAGATAAGTATGCAAACGGGAATTGAGCAGATGCACGTTCTCGTCACGACTTCTTCACGCAGTCAGACGCACCGCGCTTCGTACGCTTGAACGCTAGGACGACCGACCCGCTTCGCCTTCGACAAGAACGCCTTCGCTTTGAAGAATCGTGCGCACCTGCATCGCGACGTCGTGCACGCTCGCACCGTCGACGTCGACGCATGCGTCGGCAGCCTGCTCGTAGAGCGGGGCGCGACGCTCGAGCAGCGCACGGGAGGACTCGAGGGTAGCGGCATTGGGACGCGAGGGGTCGCCGTCTATCCGGCGCCAGATCTCATCGAAGCCTGCCCGCAAGAACACGGCGAATCCCGCCTGCTTCATCAGCCGCACGTTTTCCGGACGCTCCACCACCCCGCCGCCGCACGAAACAAGCTGCGGGCACTGGGCAAGGCGCGTCAGCTGCACGCTTTCCATGCGTCGAAACGCATCCTCGCCGTCGCGTTCGAACAATTCCGCTATGCTGCAGCCCGCCTGCTCGACCCCCGCCGCATCCACATCCGCCACATCC